>NZ_JBJLSH010000076.1:0-10922 GCF_050871905.1 Kineococcus haloalkalitolerans | reverse complement strand
CCTGCGCCGAGTTTGCCGAGGCGCGCCGGTGGCGGCGCGGCCCGGCGCCCCCTCCGCCGACGGGCTGCCCCCGCGCGGCCCCCCCCCCCCCCCCCCCGGCACCCTGGAGCGCGAGACCGCCGTCCTCGTGCAGCGCTCGCTGGCCTTCGGCACCCGCCGCGCCGACGACGCGATGACCCCGCGCACGCGGGTCACCACCCTGTCGGCGGACGAGTCGCTGCTGGACCTGCTGGCCGCCGTCCACGCCACCGGGCACTCCCGGTTCCCCGTCGTGGACGCCGGCCCGGACGACGTCGTGGGCGTCGTCCACGCCCGGCAGGTCCTCGACGCCGACCCCGCCGAGCGCGGCACCACGACGCTGGGCGCGGTCGCGGCCCGTCCGCTGCTGGTGCCCGAGACGATGGAGCTGGACGCCCTGCTGGACGCGCTGAAGGGGACGCCGCTGCAGATGGCGGTCGTCGTCGACGAGTTCGGCGGGTTCGCCGGCGTCGTCACCTTCGAGGACCTCGTCGAGGAGATCGTCGGCGAAGTCGTCGACGAGCACGACGCCGAGCGCCCCCCGGCGCACCGCCTCGCCGACGGCGGGTGGCTGATGTCGGGCCTGCTGCGCCCGGACGAGGCCAGCCGCCACCTGGGCGTGCCGCTGCCCGAGGACGACGACTACGAGACGATCGCCGGTCTGCTCGGCCTGCACCTGGGCCGCCTGCCCGTCACGGGCGACGTCGTGGAGGTGCCCGTGGTGGTCCGCTCCGCGTTCGACGACGAGGACGCCGGCCCGCGCGCGCGGGCCGTGCGGATGGAGGTGGAGGCCCTGGACGGCCTGCGCGTGGACCAGGTCCGCGTCGACGTCCTGCACGAGGACGAGCCCGCAGGCCCGTCCGGTGAGCTCGACGTCCGCGACGGAACCGGGGCCGCCGTCCGCGTCGGTGCCGACGGGGACGGGGGGCGGCGGTGAACGACTACGTCGCGATGGTGGTCGCCGTCGTCCTGCTCGCCGGCAACGCGTTCTTCGTGGGCGCGGAGTTCTCCCTCGTCTCCGCCCGCCGCAGCGCGGTGGAGGCCCGGGCCGCGGAGGGCCGGCGCAGCGCGCGCACGACCCTGCGCGCCATGGAGGAGGTCTCGCTGATGATGGCGTGCGCCCAGCTGGGCATCACGCTGTGCTCGCTGGGCCTGGGCGCGATCGGCGAGCCGGCCGTCGCCCACCAGCTGGAACCGGTGTTCGCGGCGGTCGGCCTGCCCGACGCCGCCGTCTACCCGGTCTCCTTCGCCATCGCCCTGCTGCTCGTGGTGTTCCTGCACGTCGTGCTCGGCGAGATGGTGCCCAAGAACATCGCGCTGGCCGGCCCGGACCGCGTCGCGCTCGTCCTCACCCCCGCGCTCGTGGTGTGCGCGAAGGTCCTGCACCCGGTGATCTGGTCGATGAACCAGGTCGCCAACCTCGTCCTGCGCGCCGTCGGCGTGCAGCCCAAGGACGAGGTGACCAGCGCCTTCACCCGCGACGAGGTCTCCGGGCTGGTGGCCGAGTCGCGCCGGGAGGGGCTGCTCGCCCACGGCGAGGAGGCCCTGGCGCTGGGCGCGCTGACGTTCGCCGACCGCACGGCCGCCGCCGTGGAGCTGCCGATCGCCACCGTGGCGACCGTGCCGGAGGACGTCCGCGTCGCCGACGTGGAGGACGTCGCCCGCCGCACCGGGTTCTCCCGGTTCCCGGTGCGCGCGGCGGACGGGTCGCTGACCGGCTACGTGCACGTCAAGGACGTGCTGACCGCCGACGACGCCGCGCGCGCCGCGCACGTGCCCTCGCGCTACCTGCGGCCGCTGGCCACGGTGCGCCCGGGCGACCCGCTGCGCACGGTGCTGCGGCGCATGCAGCGCACCGGCGCCCACCTGGCCCGCGTGGTCGGCGAGGACGGCGCGCTGCGCGGCATCGTGGCGCTGGAGGACGTCCTGGAGGAGCTCGTGGGCGAGGTCCGCTCGGGCACCACCGGCTTCGCGGCCGCCCCCGGCAGCCGCGACCTCGTCGGGCGCTCGCGGGCCTGACGGCTCCCGCGCGACCCGCGGGCCCCGGGGAGCTCCCCGGGGCCCGCGGGCGTCCTGGCACGATGCCGCGGTGACGACCGATCAGCCCCTGCCCGACTGGGAGGCCCGCTTCCGCGCCGGCCGCGTCGGCCTGCCCGACTGGGCCGAGGAGGCGCCGGAGCGCTGCGCCGTGGTGGCCAGCGCGGGCGGCGTCCTGGAGGTCTGCTCGTGGGAGGTGGGCGGGGAGCTGGTGCAGCTCACCGACCGCCCCGAGGGCACCTCCAGCGCCACCGTCGACCCGCGCGGGGAGTTCGTGTGGTGGTTCGACGACACCGCCGGCGACGAGCACGGGGTGTGGCGGCGCCAGCCGTTCGGCGCGGCGCCCGGCGAGGGCGTCGAGGACCCGCTGGGCCTGCCCGCCGCCTACTCGGCGGGGCTGGCGCTGGGCCGCAGCGGCCTGGTCGTCGTCGGCCTGACCGACGAGGCGTGGGGCACCCGCGTGGAGGTCGTCGAGGACGCCGGCGGGACCCCCCGCGCGCGACGGCTGTACGAGCACCGCGAGGACGCCTGGGTGGGCGACCTGTCGCCCGACGAGCGGTGGGTGGCCCTGTCGCACTCCGAGCGCGGGGACTCGCGCCACCCCGACCTGCGGGTCCTCGCCGTCGCCGACGGCGCCGTCGTCGACGAGCTGTCCGACGGCCCCGGCAAGGGCGTGCACCCGCTGGCGTTCGCGCCCGTGCCCGGCGACCCGCGGCTGCTGGTCGAGCACGAGCGCGCCGGGCGCGCCGAGCTGCTGGTGCGCGACGTCCTCACCGGCGAGGAGACGCCCGTGGTCCTCGGCGTGCCCGGGGACGTGGCGGGCGCGGAGTGGACGCGCGACGCCCGCGCGCTGCTCGTGCAGGTCGACCACGAGGCCCGCACGCTGCTGCACCGCGTCGACCTGGCCACCGGCGACGTCGAGCGCGTCGGGCCGGACGCCGGGACCGTCGGGTCGGTGACCGCCCGCCCCGACGGCGACGTGTGGACGACGTGGTCGTCGGCGGCCGAGCCGCCCGCGGTGCGCACCCTGTCCGGCGAGGTCCTGCTGCGCGCGCCCGGCCCGGCCGCGCCGCCGTCGGTGCCCGTGGAGGACGTGTGGGCCGACGGGGAGGGCGGGCGGGTGCACGCGCTGCTGCGCCGCCCGCCGGGCGCGCACGGCCCGCTGCCCACGGTGGTGGAGGTCCACGGCGGCCCCACCGCCCACGACACCGACGCCTTCCGGGCGTGGGCGTCGGCGTTCGTGGACCACGGGTACGCCGTCGTGCAGGTCAACTACCGCGGCTCCACCGGCTACGGGTCGGCGTGGCGGGACGCCCTGGAGGCGCGGGTGGGGCACACCGAGCTGGCCGACGTGGCGGCCGTGGCCGACCACCTCGTCGCCACCGGCGTGGCCGACCCGGAGCGCCTCGTGCTGGCGGGCGCCTCCTGGGGCGGCTACCTGACGCTGCTGGGGCTGGGCGTCCAGCCGCAGCGCTGGGCCCTCGGCCTGGCCGGGGTGCCGGTCGCCGACTACGTGGCCGCCTACGAGGACGAGATGGAGGGGCTGAAGGCGTTCGACCGCTCCCTGTTCGGCGGGTCCCCGGCGCAGGTGCCGGACAAGTACGCCGACTCCTCGCCGATCACGCACGTCGACGCCGTGCGCGCGCCCGTCCTCGTGCTGGCGGGGGAGAACGACCCGCGCTGCCCGCTGCGCCAGATCGAGAACTACCTGGCGCGGCTGGCCGCGCGCGACGTCCCCCACGAGGTGTACCGCTACGACGCCGGGCACGGTTCCCTCGTCGACGACGAGCGGGTGCGGCAGGTCAGCGCTGAGCTGGACTTCACCCGCCGCCACCTGCCGGCGGTCTAGAGGTCGCGGGCGTAGCAGACGCTGAGGGGGCTGTCGGCCCACGGGCCGAAGTTGGGCGTGCGGGCGTAGCCGAGCCGCTCGTACAGGGCCATCGCCTCCGGCTGGCGGGTGCCGGTCTCCAGCCGCGCGCGGCGGGCGCCGCCGGCGCGGGCGGCGTCCTCGAAGGCGGCGACGAGGGCGCGCGCCACCCCGCGGCCGCGGTGGGCCTCGCGCACGTACACGCGCTTCATCTCCACCAGCTCGCCCGCGGGCTCCTCGTCGACGGGCACGAGCGCGATGCACCCGGCCGGCTCGCCGCCGGCGAGCGCCACGAGGTAGCGCGCCGACGGCTTCAGCCCGGCGCCCTCGACCTCCTCGAGGGCGTCGGTGTCCTCGGGGTAGCGGCGGGCGAGCTCGTCGACCGCCTCGGCCAGCAGCGCGTCCAGGTCGGCGTCGCCGACGGCCCGCGCCACCACTTCCAGCCCCTCCCGCCCGCTCCCGGCGCCGGGAGGGGTGGCGAACGCGCCGGGAGCCGCCGGGCCGGGGCCGCTCACGCGCCGGCCCCCTCGACCACGCGGCGGCGGCGCTGGGCGGGCACGGGGGCGATCGCCGGGTCGACCGGCGCGCGGCCGGTGCGGTCCCAGCGCGTCGCCCACGCCAGCACCGCCAGCCCGGCCGCGGCCAGCGCGGCGGCCACCAGCGCGGGCGCCGCGTAGCCGAACCCGGCGCCGATGACGACGCCGCCGAGGAACGCGCCGAGGGCGTTGCCGGTGTTGAACGCGGCCTGGATCGCGGCCGAGGCCATGCTCGCCCCGCCGCCGGCGGCGACGATGGCGCGGGTCTGGATGGCCGAGCTCATCGAGAAGCCGGTGAAGGCGAACGCGAAGACGCCGGCCGCCGCGGCCGCCGGGTGCTGCGCGAGGGCGAACAGCAGCACGAAGACGACGCTGCTGGCGGACAGCCCGAGCGCGAGGGTGCGCGGCACCGACCAGTCCGCCAGCCGCCCGCCCAGCAGGTTGCCCGCCGTGGCGCCCAGGCCGAACAGGACGAGCACCCACGCCACCGACCCGGCGGCGAAGCCGGAGACCTCGGTGAGCAGGGGCGCGACGTAGCTGAGGACGGTGAAGGTGCTGCCGAAGCCGACGACGGTGACCAGCAGCGTCAGCCACACCTGGGTGCGGCGGAACGCGGCGAGCTCCGCGCGCAGGCCGCCGCTGGGCACCTGCACGGGCGGCACGAGCGCCAGCAGCGCCGCGGTGGTGGCGAGCCCGACGACGCCGACGAGGGCGAAGGTGGTGCGCCAGCCGAGCTGCTGGCCGACCCACGTGCCCGCGGGCACGCCGACGACGTTGGCGACCGTGAGCCCGGTGAACACCAGCGCCAGGGCGCGGCCCTGCCGGCCGGCGGGCGCCAGGGCGCGGGCCACGACGGCGGCGGCGCCGAAGAACGCGCCGTGCGCGAGGCCGCTGGCGAAGCGGGCGCCCAGCAGCGCGCCGAAGCCGGGGGCCAGGGCCGTGGCGACGTGCGCGGCGACGAACAGGACCATCAGCGCGACGAGCAGCTGCCTGCGCGGCACGGCGTGCGTCAGCGCGGTGATGGTGGGGGCGCCGACGACGACGCCGAGCGCGTAGGCGGTGACGGTCCAGCCGGCGGCGGGCACCGAGACGGCGAAGGCGGCCGCCACGTCGGGCAGCAGGCCCATGGCGACGAACTCGGTGGTGCCGATGCCGAAGGCGCCCAGGGCCAGCGCCAGGACGGCGGGCGGCGTGCGGGTGCCGGTGGACCTGCCGGGCGGGGTGGGTGCGGTGGTGGGCGTGGGGTCGGGGGCGTGCGCGGGGATGGCGGGGCTCGCTTCCGGGTCGTGCGGGTGGGGTGTCCGGCAGCGCTCCGTCGCCTGTCGACCCCCCGATCATCGCGCGCCGCGCGGCCGGCCGTCACCACGGGTCCGGCCCGCGACGTGCGACGGCCCCGGCGCGTCGGTGCGCCGGGGCCGTCGGGACGGGGTCGGGGGTCAGGCGACGGGCTCGCGGGCCTCCTCGGCCAGCTTCCCGCTGCGGCGGTCGCGCAGGTACTCCTGCAGCTCCTTCTTCACGACCGGGGCCAGGATGTACAGGCCGATGATGTTGACCAGGGCGCAGACGAAGAGCATGGCGTCGGCGAGGTTCAGGACCTGCCCGAAGGTGAGCACGGTGCCGATCACGGTGAAGACGCAGTAGATGACCCGGAACGCCAGCACGCTGGCGCGGCTGCGGCCGAAGAAGTGGCACCACGCCTTCTCGGAGTAGTAGCTCCACGTGATGAGCGTCGAGAAGGCGAACAGCACGACGGCGATGGCGAGCACGATCGGGAACCAGGAGATGACGTCGGCGAAGGCGTCGGAGGTCAGGACCACGCCGTCCGCGGAGTTGCTGCCGGTCGCGGCGACCTCGGCGCGGGCGTCCAGCCAGCTCTGCGGGCGGGCGATGACGATGGTCAGCGCCGTCATGGTGCAGATGATGACGGTGTCGATGAACGGCTCCAGGAGGGCGACGAAGCCCTCGGAGACGGGGCGGCGGGTCTTGACCGCGGAGTGGGCGATGGCGGCGGAGCCGACGCCGGCCTCGTTGGAGAAGGCCGCGCGCTGGAAGCCGATGATGAGGGCGCCGAGGACGCCGCCGGCGACGCCCTCGGGCTGGAAGGCGCCGGTGACGATCTCCTGGACCGCGCCGGGGATCTGGCCGGCGTTGCCGAGGATGACGATCAAGCAGGCGACGATGTAGATGATCGCCATGGCGGGCACGAGCCTCGACGTCACGCGGCCGATCGAGGAGATGCCGCCGAGGATGACGAGGCCGACGAGCACGGCCAGGACGATGCCGAAGACGAAGGCGGCGGTGGCGCTGCCCAGCGGGCCCTCGGCGCCGCCGGTGACGTTGCGGACCTGGGCGAAGGTCTGGTTGGCCTGGAACATGTTGCCGCCGGCCACGCCGAAGAAGAAGATCGCGACGGCGAAGACCGCGGTGAGGACCGTGCCGATCGCGGAGATCTTGATGCGGCTGAAGGCGACGCTGAGGTAGCGGAAGGGCCCGCCGGTGACGGTGCCGTCCTCGTGGACCTCGCGGTACTTCACGCCGAGGGTGCACTCGGCGAACTTGGTGCACATGCCGAGCAGGCCGGCGACGATCATCCAGAAGGTGGCGCCGGGGCCGCCGAGGGTGACGGCGACGGCGACGCCGGCGATGTTGCCGAGCCCGACGGTGCCGGAGACCGCGCTCGTCAGCGCCTGGAAGTGGGTGACCTCGCCCGGGTCGGAGTTCCGGCTGAACTTGCCGCGCACGGTCTCCAGCGCGAGCTTGAAGCCGCGCAGCTGGATGAAGCCGAAGTAGACCGTGAAGATCAGACCGGCGAGGACGAGCCAGCCGACGATGAGCGGGAACGACGCCCCGCCGATGCTGACGCTGAAGAAGATCACCGACGAGAGGGCCGAGGTGATCGGCTCGAAGACGCGGTCGATGGCGGACTCGATGCTCGGGAGGGTCCCGCTCCCGCTCGTCGACGCCGCCATGGCGCTGAGGGCTGCGTGTGGCATCCGCGCAGAGAAGCGCTTCCGGGGCGGGGAGTCAACCGCTACCGCGCACTTCGGCGCGTGTCGCAACCCAGACGTCACACGCCGACCGGGCGGCGCGTCACCGCCCGGTCACCTCACCGCCGCCGTCCGGGGCACTCACAGCTCGCGCACGGCCCCCGCCTCGACGACGAGCCGGCGGGTCACCGCGACGGCCTCCAGCAGCCGCCGGTCGTGGCTGACCAGCAGCAGCGTGCCCGGGTAGGAGGCCAGCGCCTCCTCCAGCTGCTCGATGGCCGGCAGGTCCAGGTGGTTGGTCGGCTCGTCCAGCACGAGCAGGTTCACCCCGCGCGCCTGCAGCAGCGCCAGCGCCGCCCGCGTGCGCTCGCCGGGCGACAGGCTCGAGGCGGGCCGGCCCACGTGCGCGGCGCCCAGGCCGAACTTCGCCAGCAGGGTGCGCACCTCGGCGTCGGGCTGGTCGGGCACCGCGGCGCCGAACGCGCGCGCCAGCGGCTCCTCGCCCAGGAAGAGCCCGCGGGCCTGGTCGACCTCGCCCACCTCCACGCCCGAGCCGAGCGAGGCCGTGCCCTCGTCGGGAGCCAGCCGGCCCAGCAGCAGCTGCAGCAGGGTCGTCTTGCCCGCCCCGTTGGGCCCGGTGAGCGCCACCCGGTCCCCGGCGTCGAGCTGCAGGTCCACCGGACCCAGCGTGAACGCGCCGCGGCGCGCCACGGCCCCGCGCAGCGTGGCGACCACCGCGCCGGAGCGGGGCGCGGCCGCGATGGACATGCGCAGCTGCCACTCCTTGCGCGGCTCCTCCACGACCTCCAGGCGCTCGATCATCCGGTCGGTCTGGCGGGCCTTGGCGGCCTGCTTCTCGCTGCCCTCGCGCATCTTCGCCCGGATGTTCTTGTCCGGGTCGCCCTTGCGGACGGCGTTGCGCACGCCCTTGGCCATCCAGCTGCGCTGGGTGCGCGCCCGGGCCTCCAGCCCGGCGCGCGTCTCCGCGTACTCCTCGTACTCCTCGCGGGCGTGGCGGCGCTGCACCTCCCGCTCGGCGAGGAACGCCTCGTAGCCGCCGCCGACGACCCGCACCAGCTGCTGCGCCAGGTCCAGCTCGACGACCCGGTCGACGGTGCGGGCGAGGAACTCGCGGTCGTGGCTGACGACGACGGCGGGGGAGCGCAGCTGGGCGACGAACCGCTCCAGCCGGGCCAGGCCGTCCAGGTCGAGGTCGTTGGTGGGCTCGTCGAGCAGGAAGACGTCGTAGCGCGACAGCAGCAGCGCCGCCAGCCCCGCGCGGGCGGCCTGCCCGCCGGACAGGCTCGTCATCGCCACGTCCGCGTTGACGGCCAGGCCCACGTCGGCGAGGACCTCCTCGCGGCGCTCGTCGAGGTCGGCGCCGCCCAGGGCCAGCCAGCGGTCCAGGGCGTCGGCGTAGCGGTCGTCGGCGCCCGGGACGCCGTCGGCGAGGTCCTGGGCGGCGGCGTCCATGGCGGCCTGCGCCGCGCTCACACCGGTGCGCCGGCCCAGGAGGGCGGCCAGGCTCTCCCCGGGCCGCCGCTCGGCCTCCTGGGGCAGGTACCCGACGGTCGCGGTGGGCGGCGACAGGCTCACCGTCCCCGACCCGGGAGCGGTGAGCCCCGCCAGCAGGCGCAGCAGGGTCGACTTGCCGGCGCCGTTGGCGCCGACGAGGCCGACGACGTCGCCGGGGGCGACGACGAGGTCGAGGCCGGAGAAGAGGACGCGCGCGCCGTGCCCGGCGCTGAGGTCCTTCGCGACGAGGGTGGCGCTCACCGTCCGATCCTGCCCGCTCCGGCGGCGGGGTCCGCACCGGGTCCCGGGGCCGTCGAGACCCCGGAGACCCCGGAGGCCCCGGGGGGACGCCGCAGCGCCCGGCCCCTGGGCGGGACCGGGCGCTGCGGGTGGGTGCTGCGGGCGGGTGTCAGGAGACGACGAGGTACAGCAGCCAGACGAGGCCGAAGGCCGTGAAGCCGATGGCGGTGCCGACCACCGACCACGTCTTGAACGTGGTCGCCGTGTCCAGGCCGAGGAAGCGGCCCACCAGCCAGAAGCCGGAGTCGTTGACGTGGCTGAAGGTGATGGCGCCGGCGACGACCGCGACGACGATGCAGGCCAGCTGCAGCTGCGACAGCGAGGGGTCGGCGGCGACGGCGGGGGCCAGCAGGCCGGCGGCCGTGGTGCCCGCCACCGTCGCCGAGCCCTGCGCCACGCGCAGGGCGATGGCGATGATGAACCCGGCCAGGATGAGCGGCAGGCCCGCGTCGTTGAGCCCCTCGGCGATGACGCCGCCGATGCCGGTCTCGGTGAGGACGCGGCCGAACATCCCGCCGGCGCCGGTGATGAGGATGATCGAGCAGACGGGCGCGACGGCGTCGTCGACGAGCTCCTCCACGCGGCTGCCGACCTTGCCGCGGTTGGGCCGCACGACGAGCAGGAGCATGGCCAGGACGCTCGCGATCAGCAGGGCCACGGGCGTCGCGCCCAGCACCTGCAGCACCACGAGCAGCGGGTTGTCCTCGTCGGCGCCGTAGTTCGTCACGGCCGTGTTGGAGGCGGTGGCGCCGAAGATGAGCAGCAGCGGCAGCAGCAGCACCAGCAGCACGATGCCGAAGGAGGGGCGCGGCTGGTCCTCGTCGCCGCCGGCCTTGCCCAGGAGGTCGGGGACGGCGACGAACCCGACGCGGCGGGCGAGGACCAGGGCGAGGCGGTAGCCCATGAGGTACCACGTGGGCAGACCGACGAGCAGGGCGATGACGACGACGAGGCCGACGTCCGCGCCGAGGATCCCCGAGGCGGCGACCGGCCCCGGGTGCGGCGGCACGAGCGCGTGCATCATGAGGAACGCCCCGGCCGCGGGCAGCGCGTAGAGCATGAGCGACCCGCCGAGGCGCCGCGCCACCGTGTAGATGATCGGCAGCATCACGACGAAGGCGGCGTCCAGGAAGATCGGGAAGCCGTAGAACAGCGACGCGACCGACAGCGCCAGCGGGGCCCGCTTCTCGCCGAAGCGCGACAGCAGGGTGTCGGCGAGGACCTGCGCGCCGCCGGAGACCTCGACGATGCGCCCGAGGACGGCGCCGAAACCGACGAGCAGCGCGACCGTCGCCAGGGTGTTGCCGAAGCCGGACGTCAGCGTGCTGACGAGGTCGGCGGTCGGGATGCCCGCCACGACGGCCGTCAGCAGGCTGACGATGACGAGGGAGTAGAAGGCGTGGAGCTTCACCTTCATGATCAGTACGAGGAGCACGGCGATGGCCACGACGGCCGTCACCATGAGGAAGGCGGGGGAGCGCGTCGCCGCTGGCTCCGTGGCCGCGGCCAGAGCGACCAGCGACGCGGCGTGTGACGTCGTCAGCACGGGGGGTCCTTCGTCGTCGAGGGATGGGTCGCGCCCGACTGTACTCACAGTTTTCTATACAAAAGGACCGCTGGGATCCGCGTCCGGCGACCCCGGGCCCGCCGCGCGCGGCGGGC
>NZ_JBJLSH010000075.1:0-11589 GCF_050871905.1 Kineococcus haloalkalitolerans | reverse complement strand
CGGGGGGGGGGGGGGTGCGGGCGTGGTGGGCGGGGAGGGGGGCGTAGCCCAGCGCGCGGGGGTGGAGGACGGCGGCCCCCCGCCGCCGCGCGCCCCCCCCCCCCCCCCCCGCCACGAGCGAGGTCAGCTCGTCGGCGGAGCGGGCCGAGGCCAGCTCCTCCTGCGGCTCGACGTGGAACAGGCGGCGCAGGACCGCGTTGGCGCTGCCGTTGAGGACGACCAGCAGCGGGCGGGTGGCGGCGGTGAAGCCGCGCATGAACCCCTGCACGGCGGCGCTGGTCTCCAGCGGCTTCGCGATGGCGAGGTTCTTGGGCACCAGCTCGCCGAACACCATGGTCAGACCGGTGGACAGGGCGAACGCCACCGCGTAGGAGGCCGTGGCGGCCAGCGCCTCCGGCAGGCCCGCGGACTCCAGCGGCGGGCGCACGAGACGCCCGATGGCCGGCTCGGCGAGGAAGCCGATGGCCAGGTTGGTCACGGTGATGCCCAGCTGGGCGCCCGACAGCTGCGTCGAGAGGGTCTTCAGCGCCCGCTGGGTGCCGGCCGCGCCGCGGCGGCCACCGGCAGCGGCGCGCTCCACGCTGGAGCGGTCGACGGTGAGGAAGGCGAACTCGGCGGCGACGAACAGGCCGCAGGCGACGACCAGGAGGAGGGCCGCGGCCAGGTACAGGACTTCGGTCACAGCGCGCTCCCTCCCCCGGTGCGTCGGGAGCGGGAGCGCCGGCTACTTGACGGCGGGTCCTCGGGGGTGGCTGACGAGCGTCGGCTCGTCGACGTACTTGACGGGAGGTCGTCGGGGCTGTCGTCGCGCACGGCGGCGGCGGTCCTTCCAGGTGTCGGTCGCGGGCGTTCCCCGCGGCGGTGCTACGACGGTAACCGCTGCCGCGTCCCCCGCCCAACCCCCGGACGGGGGCCCTCAGCGCGCGTGCAGGGGCCGGGGCAGCGGGCGGGGCAGCGCGAAGCGGGTGGTGACGCGGTCGGAGAAGGCCACGTGGTCGGGCGGGCGCGAGGCCAGCCCGGGGAAGCCGGCCGCGGCCAGCAGCTCGTCGTCCAGGTCCAGGACGTCGGCGCGGCGCAGCGGCCACTCCTCGTGCTCGTTGGCGATCCACCACGTCCGGCCCGCGTGCGCGGTGTGCAGGCCGTAGCGGGCGGTGACGAACGTGGCGACGTCGTCGGGACCGTCGTCGTCGACGAGCTCCGGGCGGGCGCGCACGACCACCCGGCTGCGCACGGGGCGGGTCGTGGCCCAGCCGACCTCGTCGCCGCGGCGGGCGCGGTGCATCCGGGCGAACCGGTACGGCAGCCCGAACGCGGCGCGCGCGCCGAGCACGACGGCCAGGCGGTCGGCGTCCAGGCTGCGGAAGACGACCCCCCGCCGGCCGGCCGCGTCCCGCGAGTACAGGCGCACGTTCGTCTCCAGGAAGGTGCCCAGCCACGGCACCGCGGGCAGCCGGCCGATCCCCGCCCCGCGCAGCGTGAACGGGATGAGCCCCACGTAGGTGACGCCGTCCAGGACGTCCGGCTCCGCCCCCGGCGGCACGAACGGCGCCACCAGCGCCGGGTCCACCGCCCAGTGCAGGAACGCCAGCTCGTCCCAGTGCTGGTGCATCATCACCGGCCCGCGCAGCGGGTCGGCCGCGCGGGACGGCAGGCGGGGCAGGGGCGCGGGCCCGGGGGTCTCGAGCACGGTGCGAGCCTAGGCGCGGCCGGGCGCCAGGGGCCGGGCGGGCGGCACCCGGTTCGGCCCGGCGGCCGGCGGCCGCGGCCGGTCCTGCGGGTGCAGGCGCACGGCGACCAGCGCGACGTCGTCCTCGGGCCGCTCGGGCAGCAGGCGGTCCAGCACCCCGTCGCACAGGGTGTCCAGGTCCTCGCCCGCCAGGTCCGCCACGGCCGCGCGCAGCGCCACCAGCCCCTCGTCGAGGTCCTGCCCGCGCCGCTCCACCAGGCCGTCGGTGTAGAGCAGGACCGTCGAGCCGCGCTCGACGGTCGTCTCCGCACCGGTGCGGGGCAGGTCGGGGGCGATGCCCAGCAGGAGGTCGTGGTGCTCGGCGGCCAGGGTGGTCACCGTGCCGTCGGGGGCCAGCAGCACCGGCGGGGGGTGCCCGGCGCTGGACCAGCGCATCCGGCTCACCCCGCGCTCGTGCTCGTCGCCGGTCTGCTCCAGGCGCGCCACCACGGCCGTCGCGGTGGTGTCCACGCCCAGCCCCACCATCGTGGCGTCCAGGTCGGCGAGGACCTCCGCGGGGGACCCGCCACCGGAGTGGGCGATGCCGCGCAGCAGCGAGCGGACCTGGCTCATCGCGGCCGCGGCGTCCACGTCGTGGCCCATGACGTCGCCGATGACCAGCACGGTGGCGCCGTCGGGCTGCAGGAAGGCGTCGTACCAGTCCCCGCCGACCTGCGCGGCCTGCGCCGCGGCCCGGTAGCGGACCACGACCTGCAGGTGGTCCGGCTGCACGGGCGCCGTCAGCAGGCTGCGCTGCATCGCCTCGGCCATGCGCTGCTGGCGCCCGTACAGGCGGGCGTTGTCCAGCGCGAGGCCGGCGCGCTCGGCGACGTCCTCGACGGTCAGCAGGTCCTCGCCGGCCAGCGGCGGCCGGTCCGCGTCCCGGCACAGCGTCAGCACGCCGATCGTCTCCCCGCGCGCGCGCATCGGGACGACGGCCGCCGTGCTGGGGGCCAGCTCGCGCACGAGGTCGCGCGCCAGCGGGTCGTGCAGGACGGCGGCGAACGCCTCGGCCGCCGGGGCGGGGACCACGACGGTGCGGCGGCCGGCGACCGCGCGCGCGACCGGGGAGACGACCGGGTCCAGCGCCGCCAGCCGGCGCGCGGCGTAGCGGTGCAGCAGCGGCACCCGCGCCGCGTCGGCGTGCCGGCTGGCGATGTCGCGCAGGCCGCCGCTGTCCTGCACGAGGGTCACCAGGACCCAGTCGCCCAGCGCGGGCACGAGGTGCGCGGCCAGCCGGGCGGCGGCCTCCTCGACCTCCAGCGTCGCGCTGAGGTCGTCGCTGACCCGGGCCAGCAGCGCCAGCCGGCCCGCGGTGCGCTCGGCGGTGCGCCGGGCCTCCTCGGCGAGCAGCCGCGAGCCCTCGGCCGCCCGCAGCGCCTCCGCGGTCGCGGCCCGTTCCCGCTCGGCCTGCTCCTGCGCGGCGCGGCGCGCGGTGACGTCCAGGAAGTACACGGACAGCCCGTCGGGGCCGGGCCAGGCCCGCACCTCGAACCAGCCGTCCAGCGGCGCGGCGTAGTGCGCCTCGAACGTCACCGGCTCGCCGGTGGCCACCGCGCGCCGGTACTCGCGCTCGAACGTCGACGCCGCCGCGCCCGGGAACAGGTCCCAGAGCACCCCGCCGAGGAGCTCCTCGCGCCCGCGCTGCAGCAGCCGCTCGGCCTCGGCGTTGACGTAGGTGAAGCGCCAGTCGCGGTCCAGGGCGTAGAACGCCGCGGACATGGACTCCAGGACCCGCGCCACGCGGGTCTCGTCCTCGTGCTCGCCGGTCGTGTCGTACGCGGCGCCCAGCAACCGCACGGCCCGCCCGTCGGCGCCCTCCAGCGCCTCCCCGCGCGCCTTGACCCAGCGGGTGCCGCCGCCGGGCAGCACGACGCGGTACTCCGCCTCGTAGCCGCCGCAGGTGTCCACCGCCTCGCGCAGGGCCCGGCTCACCCGGTCCCGGTCGTCGGGGTGCAGACCGGCCACGAAGGTCTCGATGCGGCCGTCGAAGCCCTCCTCGTCCAGGCCGAACAGGTCCAGCATCTGCGCGTCCCACGACAGCTCGCCGCTGCGCAGGTCCCAGTCGAAGCTGCCCACCCCGCCGGCGGCCACGGCCAGCTGCCAGCGCAGGCGGTCGCTCTCGTAGCGCAGCGACAGCGCCGACAGCTCCAGCTCGGCGACGGCCGCGGCGGCCAGGTCGGCCAGCACCTCCACGTCGGTGTCGCGCCAGGCCCGCGGGGCGGGGTCGAACACGCACAGGGCTCCGACGACGTGGCCGTCCTCGCCGACCAGCGGGACGCCCAGGTAGGCGCCCACCGCCCCGCTGAGGACCGGCGGCAGCGAGGACACGCGCTCGTCGGCGGCGGCGTCCTCGACGACGAGGGCCTCGCCGCCGGCGGCCGCGACCGTGCACAGGGACTCCGTCAGCGGGCCGGTGGACCCGACCAGCGCGGGGTCCTGCCCGGCGACGGCGCTGACGGTCTGCACGTCCGTCAGCAGGGACACCTGGGAGGCGGGGGCGGCCAGCAGGCGCGCGGCCAGCGCGGCCAGGCGCTGCAGCGCCGGGTTGGGCGGCGCGCTGACCAGGCGGCGCGCGGCCCGCACCCTGGCCGGGTCGGCGACCCGCTCGGCCGCGGCCCGGCCCACCGGCGAGCCCGTGCCCGTCGCTCCCACCACTGCCCGCCCTCCGCGCTGCCCCCGGCAGCGGCACCGACGTCCGGCCGGCGTCCGGCCGACGCACGACCCACGTACGACGCGGTGGCGCCCACCGGGCACCACCGCACCGCCCAGGGTACGTCCAGCGCCGCCCCCGCGCCGGTCGCGGACCGGCTCCCGGACGGGCCGGCGGCGCCGCGCGGGCCGTCCCGCTGCCGCTCAGCCGGCGGGCGGGACCACGCCGGGAGGCGAGGGGGGCAGGACCTGCGGCCCGGCCTCGGCGGGACGGGGACCGTCCTCGGGGTGGGCCCGCAGCACCAGCAGGGCGACGTCGTCCTCCGGCGAGCCGTCGAGCCGGGCCAGCAGGGCGTCGCACAGCTCCTCCACGGGCAGGTGGTGCAGCTCCTCCAGGGCGGCGCGCAACCGCTCCAGGTCCTCCTGCAGGGGCGCGTCCCGGCGCTCCACGAGGCCGTCGGTGTAGAGGACGAGGGTGGCGCCGGGGTGCAGGGTCGTCGCGTGGTCGGAGCGCTCGGCGGCCGGGAGCAGCCCGAGCAGGAGGTCCGGCGGGGTCTGCAGCAGCCGCGCGGCGCCGTCGGGGCCGACGAGGACCGGCGGCGGGTGCCCGGCGTTGGACCACCGCAGCGTGCGCAGCCCGGCGGCCCGCTCGGCGGGGGTCTGCTCCACCTGGGCCAGCACGGCGGTCGCGATCACCCCGACCCCGAGGTGGTGCAGGGCGTGGTCCAGCCCGGCCAGCACCGCGGCGGGCGGCTCGCCCAGCGTCATCGACACGCCGCGCAGGAGGTTGCGGACCTGCGCCATGGCGGCCGCCGCGTCGCGGTCGTGCCCGGCCACGTCCCCGACGACGAGGGTGGTGGTGCCGGTCGGGGCGAGGAAGCAGTCGTACCAGTCGCCGCCGACCTGGGCGTCGGCGGCGGCGGGCAGGTAGCGCACCGCGATCTGCAGGTGGTCCGGCTCGAAGGGGGCGGTCAGCAGGCTGCGCTGCAGCGCCTCCGACAGGCGCCGCTGCTCCCCGGCGACCCGGCGCTCCTGCTCGCGGGCCTGCAGGGCGGCCAGGCTCTGCGCGCACTGGGCGGCGAAGGCGCTCATCAGCTCGACGTCGCGGTCGGTGGGGTCCTGCGGCTCGCGCCAGCCGATCGCCAGCCCGCCCAGCGAGCGGCCCGCGGCCCGCAGCGGCAGGGACACCCACGTGCCCAGCCCGGTGCTGCTGACGGCCTCCTCCATCTGCGGGGTGTACGCCAGCGACTCCTCGCGGTCGCGCAGCACCACGACCTCACCGGTGGCGGCGGCCACGGCCACCGGGAGCGGGCTGTCCACCGGCACGTGCTGGAAGGTGCGCCGCGCCCGCTCTCCGAGGGAGTCGGTCATCGTCAGCTCCAGCGCGTCCGCGCCGTCACCGGTGCTCGTGCGCACCGCGACGGCGCCCCCGCCGGCGCCCAGCACGGCCAGGCCCCGGCCGATGACGATGTCGGTCAGCTCGGCGACGCTGCGCGCGCCGCTCAGCTGCAGCGCCACCTGCACCATGCCGGCCAGCCGTTCCGCCTCGGCGGCCTCCGCGGTCAGCGCCGTGCGCAGCTCCTGCCCGCGCACGTACAGGTCCGCCGCGGACCGGTCCGCGGACTGCGGGGCGTCGTAGGGGTCGAGCCCGGCGCCGGACCGCTTCCGCTCGGTGACGTAGTCGGTGACGTCATCCGCGCGGTGCAGCAGCAGCACCACCTGCCCGGCCTCGTCGAGCACCGGGGCGTTGACCGGGCTCCACCAGCGGGCGCGGAAGACCCCGTCGGGGCCGGCGACGTCGTACCGCTGCAGCGGCATCGTGTCCTGGCGGCCGGTGCGCAGCACCCGGCGCAGGGAGGCGTCCAGGTTGGCCACCGCGCGCGTCCCCGGCGCGGCCGGGTTGTCGGGGAAGACGTCGAAGAGGAGCCGGCCGACGAGCTCGTCGCGCGAGCGCCCGGACGAGGTCAGGAACGCGCGGTTGACCGCCACGAACCGCAGGTCGGTGTCGAGCACCGCGTAGGAGGTGGGGATGGCGTCGAAGACCGCGGCCAGGTCCACGAGCGAGGCGTTCGTCACGCGCCGCATCCTCCCTGGTCGGCGGGACGCCCCGTGGCGGTTCGACCGGCGGGAACGACGAGAGGCCCAGTCCCGCTGCTGCGGTCCTGGGCCTCTGCGGTGGTCGGGGTGACAGGATTTGAACCTGCGGCCTCTTCGTCCCGAACGAAGCGCGCTACCAAGCTGCGCCACACCCCGGAGCAACCGCGGACGAGCATAGCCGACGCGCGGGACCGCTCCGCACCACCGTCACCCGGCCCGCTCAGCGCCGCGGGACGAGCTCCAGCAGCGTCGCCGACGGCGGGCAGGCGAAGCGGAACGGCGAGTACGGGGACGTGCCCAGCCCGCCCGACACGTGCAGCCACGACTCCCTGTCGCCCGTGGCCCAGCGCGACAGCCCGGCGGCCTTGTCCCGCGGCAGGTCGCAGTTGGTCACCAGCGCCCCGTACCCGGGCAGGCACAGCTGCCCGCCGTGGGTGTGCCCGGCCAGCACGAGGGCGGCGCCCTCGGCCGTCATGGCGTCCAGGGTGCGCCGGTACGGCGCGTGCGCGACGCCCAGCAGCAGGTCGGTGCCGGCCGCGTCGTGGCCGGCGCGCGAGGGGTAGCGGTCGTAGCGCAGGTGCGGGTCGTCCACGCCCACGAGGTCCAGGGACACCCCGCCCACGTCCAGGCGGGCGCGGGCGTTGTCCAGGTCCACCCAGCCGGCCTCGCGGAAGCCGCGGACCAGCTCGTCCGTGGGCAGCCGCGGCGCCTTCACCTCGGTCGGGCCCTGCCGCCGCCACAGGTACGCCGACCAGTTCCGCGGCCGCGGCGCCCAGTAGTCGTTGGAGCCGAGCACGAACACCCCCGGCCGGCGCAGCAGCCCCGCGTACGTCTCCAGCACCGCCGGCACGGCGTCCAGCGCGGCGAGGTTGTCGCCCGTGGTCACCACCAGGTCCGGCTCCAGCGCGTCCAGCGAGCGCACGAAGTCCCGCTTCGCCTCCTGGCGGGGCACCAGGTGCAGGTCGGACAGGTGCAGGACGCGCAGCGGGCGCGCGCCCGGCGGCAGCACCGGCACGAACGCGCGGTGCAGGCGGAACGAGCGCGCCTCCCACGCCGCGTACCCGAAGCCCGCGGCGGCGGCGGCCGCCCCCGCGGCGGCCGTGGTGGTCAGGGCCCTCAGCGGTGTCGGCACCGGCTCATCCTGGCAGCCCGCCGCCCCGCCCCGTCCCGGCGCCTGCCGGCGGTGCGGTGGGAGCATCGGCGTCATGACCGACGCCATGCTCGACGAGACGCCCGACCCCACCGGCCTCAAGGACACCCTCCAGCGCGACCTGACGACCGCCATGAAGGCCCGCGACGAGCTGACCGCCTCGACGCTGCGCATGGTGCTGTCCGCGGTGCGCTCGGAGGAGGTCGCCGGCAAGACCGCGCGCACCCTGTCCGACGAGGAGGTCGTCACCGTCCTGCAGCGCGAGGCGAAGAAGCGCCGTGAGGCCGCCGACGCCTACGACGGCGCCGGCCGCGCCGAGTCCGCCGAGCGCGAGCGCGCCGAGCTGGGCGTCGTGGAGCGCTACCTGCCCACGCCGCTGACCGACGAGGAGCTGGCCGAGATGGTCGACGAGGCCGTCATGGCGGCCTCGTCCGAAGGCCTGACCGGGATGGGCGCCATGGGCGCGGTGATGACGACGCTCAAGCCGCAGGTCGCCGGCCGCGCCGACGGCAAGCGCCTGTCCGGCGCCGTGCGGGCCCGCCTGCAGGGCTGACGCCCTCCGGCGCCGCAGCGCCCCCACGACGACGACACCCGCCGTGATCATGGATGGTCGAGCCTTCACTCATCCATGATCACGGCGGGTGTCTGTCGTCAGCGGGAGGTCACTCCGGCGGGGCGGTGGTGGCCTGCTGCTCCTGCGGGGTCGCCTCCCCGCCCTCGGCGGGCGGGCTCGACGGCGTCTCCGACGGGGTCTCGGACGGGGTCTCCGACGCCGTCTCGGACGGCGTCGGGGTGGGCGACGGGGTGCGGCGCGGCTCCGGGCCCGCGCTGCGGGTCAGGGTGATCGTCGCACCGGCGCTGGCGCTGCGGGCGCTCTGCCCGGCGACCAGGCCCTCCCCGACGCTGTCGGAGTACACCCGGCCCGAGGCCACCCGGACCGAGAAGCCGGCCGCCTCGAGGACCGACGTGGCGGAGGAGACGCTGCGGCCCACGACGCTCGGCACCCGCAGGCGCCCGTCGGCCGTCGTCGTGCGCAGGCCCTGCGAGGTGCCCGGCGTGAACCGCTCCCTCGGCAGGCCCAGCGCCTCGGAGGCGGGACCGATGGTGTTCGTCCAGACCGGCCCGGCGATCGTCGCGCCGTAGACGCGGCCCACGCGGCGGCCGTTGATCCGCTCGCCGTTCAGCGAGCGCACCCCGTCGGCGTGCCCGACCCACGCGGCCGCCGCCAGCTGCGGCGTGTACGCGGCGAACCAGGTGTCCGCGGACTGGTTGGTCGTGCCGGTCTTGCTGGCGACGTCCCGCCCGCGCAGCAGGGACTTGCCGGAGACGCGGGCGGCGGTGCCCGAGGACCAGCCGCCCTGCAGGGCCTCGGTGACGTTGCGCGCCACGTTCGGGTCCAGCGCCTGCGTGCAGTCCGCCGACGGCACGGGGATCGGGGCCCCGTTCGTGTCGAGGACCTCGAGGATCGCCGTGGGCTTGCAGAACGTGCCGTCAGCCGCGAACGCGGCGTAGGCGCCGGCCACCGACAGCGGGGTGACGGTGTTCGTGCCCAGCGTCAGCGACGGGTACTGGTCGAGGTTGCGGTTGACCTCCTTCGTGAGGAAGTTCTCGCTCTCGGCGCCCTTGTAGACGCCCAGCGACTCGGCCAGCGAGGCGATGTCGCACAGGTCGAGCTGCTTCTCCATCGACACGTAGGCGGTGTTCACCGAGCGGGCGGTGGCCTGGCGCACGGTCATCACGCCGCCGCCGCCGCCCTCGGAGTTGCCGTAGGGGTACACGGGGCCGCGCAGCTTCTCCCCGCACGCGGTGAACGCACTGAAGGGGTCGTTGCCGCGGGCGGGAGCGGCGACCGTGGAGTCCAGCGAGCGGCCCGAGCGCAGCCACGCGGCGAGGGTGAACGCCTTGAACGTCGAGCCCTGCTGGAAGCCCTGGCCGCCGCCCATCGCGCGCTCGACGTTGTAGTTCTGCATGGTGACGCCGACCTGCTCCTCGTCCACCGAGTAGGTCGTGTTCTGCACCATCGCGAGGATGTTGCCGGTGCCCGGCTGGACGACCGACTCGGCGGTGCGCACCGACTGCCCGCGGTTGACCTGCTCGTCCACGGCCCGCTGGGCGATGTCCTGCACCTGGCGGTTCAGGGTCGTGCGGATCGTCAGGCCGCCGCGGCGCAGCAGGTTGCGGCGCTCCTCCACGCTCGCCCCGAACGCGTCGTCGCTCTCCACGACGCGGGTGACGTAGTCGCAGAAGTAGGCGGCCGAGTCCGCGGCGATGCAGCCCTGCCGGCTGCGGTTGACGTTCAGCTGCAGCGGGGTGGCGACGGCCTCGTCGTGGGTGACCTGGTCGATCCTCCCCAGCTGCAGCATGCGGTCCAGGACGACGTTCCGGCGGCCCACGGCCGCCTCGCCCTTGTCGATCGGGTCGTAGGCCACGGGGTTCTGCACCAGGCCCGCCAGCAGCGCCGCCTCCGGCAGCAGCAGGTCGCGGGCGGGCTTGCCGAAGTAGAACTGCGCGGCGGCCTCGACGCCGTACACGCCGTTGTAGAAGTAGGCGACGTTGAGGTAGCCGGCGAGGATGTCGTCCTTGCTCATCTCCTGCTCGACGCCCACGGCGAGCTTCATCTCGCGCAGCTTGCGCGCGTAGCCCTCGACGCCGCTGGACTCCACGGCCTGCGCCGCGGCCTCCGGGTCGTCCGCCTCGACGGCCTGCTCGACGAGGATGTTCTTCACGTACTGCTGCGTCAGCGTCGACGCGCCCTGGGTGCCGCCGCCGCCGGCGTTGGAGACCAGCGCGCGGGCGATGCCGCGCAGGTCCACGGGGCCGTGCTCGTAGAAGCGGGAGTCCTCGATGGCGACGATCGCCTCGCGCATGACGGGGGCGATGTCGTCCAGCCCGACGACCACGCGGTTCTGGTCGTACACGCGCGCCATGAGGCTGCCGTCCTCGTAGAGGATCGTCGTCGCCTCGGACAGGGTGTCGTCGCCCAGGTCGGAGGGCAGCTCGTTGAAGACCTCGACCCCGGTGCGGGTCACCGCGCCGGAGGCCGCCACGACCGGCACGGCCAGCCCGGCGGCGATCACCCCCGCGGCGCAGCTGACGGCCGTGAAGGCACCCAGCAGGCGCAGGAGGGGGCGGCGGTGCGTGTCGGACGCCATGCGTCGAGGGTAAGCGGGCCGCGCGGGTGTCCCGGGCCGCGCACACGTCCTCCGCAGGACCGTGACCAGACCGCGACGCGACGTCACGCGGTGTGCCCGTGGTGTCCCGACCCCCCGCCGGGGGACGGGGAGGGGCGCCGGGGAGGTCGACTAGTCACAAGGGACTACCCCTGGTCCCCCGAAGAGGCTCTGACGCTGAGCGGCTCCCCGAGCCTACGCTCGCGCCACGTCCCTCGCGGGGCGTCAGGGGGATTCACAGGAACCGCCGGCCCCGGGGGGACCCGTCGCACGAGCGACGGGCCGGGACGGCGCGGACGGGAGGGGCCGTCGTGGTGTGGACGTTGGAGTGGGCCGGCCGGGGCGCGTGCAAGTCGGCGTCGGCGGACGAGCTGTTCGTGCAGGGCTCCGCGCAGAACCGCGCGAAGGCCATCTGCGGCGGGTGCCCGGTGCGCACCGAGTGCCTGGCCGACGCGCTGGACTCGCGCGTCGAGTTCGGCGTGTGGGGCGGCATGACCGAGCGCGAGCGCCGCGCGCTGCTCAAGCGCCGGCCCAACGTGCAGTCCTGGCGCCGGCTGCTGGAGGCCGCCCGCGACGCCCACCTCGGGGTGGCGGCCGGGTCCGTGACCGGGTCGGGCACCACCGTGCCGGCCGGCGCGGACTCCCCCGGCTTCAGCGCCGCCGTCTGAGCGCGGGGGGGGGGGGGGGGGGGGGGGGGGGGGGGGGGGGGGTGGGGGGGGGGGTGGTGGCGGGCGGGGGGGTTGTGGACGCGCTTCAGGCGACCTCCTCCGGGGAGCGGCCGAGGACCTTCACGG
>NZ_JBJLSH010000074.1:0-11743 GCF_050871905.1 Kineococcus haloalkalitolerans | reverse complement strand
GCCGTGATCTTGCTGGGAAACCCTGCAAGATCACGGCGGGGAGGGAGGGGGCCTCACAGCGAGGCGAAGCGGTCGGTGGCCGCGATCAGCGGAGCGGTGAAGGCGTCGCCGCCGTGCCCGGCGTCCACGACGACGAGGTCGCTGCTGGGCCAGGCGCGGTGCAGCCGCCACGCCGTCTCCAGGGGGCTGGACACGTCGTGGCGGCCGTGGACGAGGACGCCGGGGATCCCGGCCAGCCGGTGCGCCCCGGCGACGAGGTCCCCGCCGGGGACGACGTCGTCGAGGAACCCGGCGTGCGCCCAGAACCGGGTGACCAGGCGCGCGAACGCCAGCTGGGACCGCGGGTCGGCGCAACGCGGCGACGGACGCCCTCTCGGCGCCAGGGACACGTGCGCGTCCTCCCACGCGCACCAGGCCGCCGCGGCCGAGCCGTGCACGGCGGGGTCGGGGGAGGCGAGCAGCCGCGCGTAGGCGGTGGCCAGGTCCCCGTCGCGCTCGCGGGCGGGCACCGCTGCGCGGAAGGCCTCGTGCTCGCGCGGGAACACCCGGCCCACGTCCCGGGTCAGCCACTCCACCTCCCGCCGGCTCGTCGTCGCCACCGCGAACAGCACGAGCGCGCGGACCCGCTCCGGCCGCGTCTGCGCGTGGGCGAGCGCCAGCGTCGAGCCCCACGAGCCGCCGAGGACGAGCCAGCGCTCGATCCGCAGGTGCTCGCGCAACCGGTCCAGGTCGGCCAGCAGGTGCGGGGTGGTCACGGTGGCCGGGTCCCAGACCGGCTCGGCGGCCGAGGGGGTGCTGCGTCCGCAGCCGCGCTGGTCGTACTGGACGACCCGGTAGCGGTCCGGGTCCAGGAACCGCCGCCACGCCGGGTCCGCGCCGCTGCCGGGCCCGCCGTGCAGGAGCACCGCCGGTACCCCGTCGCGGCGACCGCTGACCGTCCACGCCAGGCGGTGCCCGTCACCGACGTCGAGCAGTCCGCCGTCGTCCGGTTCCCCGACCTCGTAGCCGTCCACGGTCCACCACGCTCCCAGGGTCGCCGGCCCCGCACACCCCTTCCGCCCCCGTCCCGCGGTGATCTTGCTGGGACTACCAGCGAGATCACGGAGGGGTTCAGCCGCCGATCACGGAGGGGGTGACGCTCGGTCGTCACGATCGCGGCGGGGGAGGGGGGCGGGCCGTCGGCCGTGCCGGGGGTCGGTGCCGGCGGCTCACACGCCGACGGTGGACTCCCGCACGACGAGCCGGGTCGGCGTCGTGGTCGTGCCGCGGGTGGGACGACCGGCGACGGCGTCCAGCAGCAGCTCGCCGGCGCGGCGGCCGAGCGCCTCCAGGCCGAGGGCGACGGTGGTCAGCGGTGGGCGCGAGGCCAGGGCGATGACGTCCCAGTCGTCGAAGCCGGTGACGGCCACGTCGTCGGGCACGCGCCGGCCGGCGTCGCGCAGGCCGTCGCACACCCCGCGGGCGATCTGGTCGCTCCCGCAGGTGACCGCGTCGACGTCGGGGTGGCGGCGCAGCAGCAGCTCGGCGGCCAGCCGCCCCCAGCGCTCGGACCAGTCGCCGTGCAGCGGCGGGGCCACGAGCGCCCCACCGGCTTCGGCGGCGGCGGCGCTCGCGCGCACCCGGGCGGCGTGGTGGTCGGCGGGCCCGGTGACGTGGGCGACGCGGGTGCGGCCCAGGTCCAGGACGTGCCGCACCGCGGCAGCCGCCCCGCCGGCCTGGTCGACGACCAGGGAGCAGTCCTCGTCCGACTGCGAGGGCGTGAAGGCGTAGACGACGGGCACGGGGGCGGCGAGCGGCGGGCGCGGTTCGGTGCGCCGGCCGGTGACGATGATCCCGTCGACGCGGCGGGCCAGGAGCGTGCGCAGGTAGTGCTGCTCGCGCAGCGGGTCGTCGCGGCTGTCGCACAGCAGGACGACCATCTCCCCGGCGCCCAGGGCGTTCTCGGCGCCGAGCATGACGGGGATGGAGAAGCGCCCGAAGCTGTCGGTGGTGATGAGCCCGACGGTGTAGGTGCGCCCGGAGGACAGGCCGCGGCCGACGGCGTCGGGCGTGAAGCCCAGCTGCTCGGCGGCGCGGCGCACCCGCTCGCGCGTCTCGGCGCGCAGCTGGCCGGTGCCGTTGAGGGCCTTGGAGGCCGTGCCGGCGGACACCCCGGCCAGCGCGGCCACGTCCACGATCCGCGCCGGAACGACGTTTTCCGTCACGTCCACCCCCTCGTCGCCCGCGGAAGAGCAGGAGCATAGCCGGACAGCAGTGCGGGACGGCGTCTTGACGGGCTCGCGCCCGCGGTCCTACGGTCACCGCAGAAAACGTGTTCCGTACGTTTCCGACGACTCGAGGGAGAGCTCGTGACGACCACCCCGACGGCCGGTGCGGCGATCACCGCCCCCGCCGCCCCCACCCCCGGCGCCGCCGTGGCGCTGCGGCCCGTGCCCACGGGCGCGGCGCGCATCACGGGCGGGTTCTGGTCCGCCCGGCAGGCGGCGAACCGCCGTCAGGCGCTGCGCACCGGCTACGAGAAGCTCCAGAGCGCCGGGAACCTGCGCAACCTGCGCATCGCCGCCGGGACCGAGGACGGTGAGGTCCGCGGCCCGATCTTCATGGACTCCGACGTCTACAAGTGGCTGGAGGCGGCCGGCTGGGAGCACGGCCGCGAGGCCGACGCCGAGCTGCTCGGCTGGATCCGCGAGGTCACCGCCACCGTGGCCGCCGCGCAGGCCGCCGACGGCTACCTGGACTCCGTGCAGCAGGTCCGCGGGGGCGGCGAGCGCTACGTCGACCTGCCCTGGAGCCACGAGCACTACTGCGCCGGCCACCTGTTCCAGGCCGCCGTCGCCGTCGTGCGCGGCACGGGCGACACCGGCCTGCTCGACGTCGCGGTCAAGCTGGCCGACCACCTCGTCGCCACCTTCGGCCCGGGGAAGGTGGAGGACGTCGACGGCCACCCCGTCGTCGAGATGGCGCTCGTCGAGCTGTACCGGGAGACGGGGAACCGCGAGTACCTGGAGCTGGCGCGCTGGTTCGTCGACGCCCGCGGCCACGGCATCATCGAGCGCCACGGCAAGCAGCCCACGTACTTCTCCGACCGGGTGCCCGTGCGCGAGCAGACCACCGTCGAGGGGCACTCGGTGCGCGCCGTCTACCTGACGGCCGGTGCCGCCGACGTGGCCGCCGAGACCGGCGACGCGGAGCTGCTGGCCGCGCTGGTGCGCCAGTGGGAGGGCATGGTCTCCACCAAGACGTACGTCACCGGCGGCATCGGCGCCCGCTGGGACATGGAGCAGTTCGGCGACCACCACGAGCTCACCCCCGACCGCGCCTACGCCGAGACGTGCGCGGCGATCGGCAGCGTGCAGTGGAGCTGGCGGATGCTGCTGGCCACGGGCGAGGCCCGCTACGCCGACCTGGTCGAGCGCACCCTCTACAACGCGTTCCTGCCGGGCGTCTCGCTGCGGGGCACGGAGTACTTCTACGTCAACGCCCTGCAGCTGCGCGACGGCGCCCACCCGGACGAGGAGCGCAGCGTCGCCCACGGCCGCCGCCCCTGGTTCGACTGCGCCTGCTGCCCGCCGAACATCATGCGGACCCTGTCCAGCCTCGACGCGTACGTGGCGACGACGTCCGGCGACGGCGTGCAGCTGCACCAGTACGCCACCGGGACGGTGCGCGGGGCCGACGGCGCCGAGCTGGCCGTCACCACCGACTACCCGTGGGACGGGACCGTGCGCGTCGAGGTGACAGCGCCCGGGACGGGGGAGTGGGAGCTGGCCCTGCGCGTGCCGGCCTGGGCCACCGGTGCCCGCGCCACCGCGGCCGGGCAGCCGGTGGACGCCGAGCCGGGCGACTACCTGCGCGTGCGCCGCGCCTGGAGCGCCGGGGACGTCGTCGAGCTCGTCCTCCCGCTGGAGGTCCGCCCCGTCGAGGCCGACCCGCGCGTGGACGCCGTCCGCGGCTGCGTCGCCCTCGAGCGCGGGCCGCTCGTCTACTGCGTCGAGCAGCCGGACCTGCCCGCGGACCTCGCCGCCGACGACGTGCGCGTCCACGTCGCCGAGGTGCGCACCGCCCGGGCCGAGCACCGCGCGGACCTGCTGGAGGGCGTCACGACGCTGACGTTCCCCGCGCGCCGCGCCGCCGCGGCGGCCACCGGGCCGCTGTACCGGCCGGCCTCCGACGAGCCGGCGCCCGCGTCGCTGCCGGAACCGGTCGAGGTGACCGCCGTCCCCTACTACGCCTGGGCCAACCGCGAGCTGGGCCCCCTGCGGGTCTGGCTGCCGCGGGCCTGACCCCCGTCCCGCAGGAGGAGAGCGATGGAGCTCCACCGCAGGAACGTCCTGGGACTGGGAGGGCTGGCGGCGCTGAGCGCGCTGCTGCCCTCCTGCGCCTCCTCCCTGCCCGAGGCCGACGTCGGCGCCGCCGGCTTCGGGCAGGACGGGGAGGGTGTCGTCCGGCTGTGGTGCCGGGCGGCGACGGTCACCGGGGTGCGCCAGACCGTCGACGCGTTCAACGCGTCGCAGGACCGCATCACGGTCGAGGTCACCCCCGTCCTCGACGGCCAGTACGTCACCAAGCTGGCCACCGCCATCCGCGGCGGAAACATGCCCGACGTGGTGGACATCGACGACATCAACTCGATGCTGTTCATCTACCGCGACGCCTTCACCGACCTGACCCCGCTGGTGCAGCAGCTGGACTTCGCCGACGCGCTGAACCCCGGCCAGCTGGGACTGGCCACCCGCGAGGGACGCCACTACGGCGTGCCGTACATCGCCGACAACTCCGCGCTCTTCTACAACACCGAGCTCCTGGAGCGCGCCGGGTTCAGCGACCCGGCCGAGGTCACGGCCGACTTCGAGGGGATCCTCGAGGCGGCCCGCGCCGTCGGGGCCCTCGGTGACGGCACGTACGGGTGGACGATCGACGGGAACGCCGCGGGCATCCTCGGCTTCGTCGTCCAGCCGCACGTGTGGGCCTCCGGGGACCGCACCGTCGTCGGGGAGATCGGCGACCAGCGGGCCGCGGTCTCCGACAGCCCCTCGGTCCGCCGCACCTTCGAGCTCTACCGGACGATGTGGGAGGAGGGGCTGATGCCCCGCGCGAACTTCTCCGCGGACGGCGCCCGCTGGGGCGCCGACTTCCGCGAGGGCACCGTCGGCATGTTCCCCGGCAACTACTCCCTCGCCGTGCTCAACGCCGACGAGGAGATGCGGGCGAAGACCGGTGTCGTGCTGCTGCCCGGCCCCGACGGCGGCCGGGCCACCTTCGCCGGCGGCGACAACCTGTGCCTGCCGCGCGGCGGGGCCAACCCGTCCGCGGCGTGGGAGTTCGTCAGGTTCGCCCTCGACCTGCCGCAGCAGGTCGACCTGCCGGACGGCGGGTACCTGCCCGTCCGCTCCGACGCGGCGACGGAGGAGTACCGCGAGCGGCACCCGCTGGCCGTGGCCCCGCTGGAGGGCATCGAGAACGCGTACGCGCCGACGACGCTGGCGTACAACCTGCTGTTCAACCAGCCGGACTCGCCGTGGATCGCGGCGTTCCGCCAGGCCGTCTTCGACGGTGACGTCGACGGCGGGATCGAGACCGGTCAGGCGGGGTTCACCCGCGTCCTCGAGCAGGCGCAGCTGTGAGCGGCGTCGCGGGCCTGGGCACCGACCGGGCCGCGGCCACCGGCGCGCTGGAGGCCGTCCGCCACCGGCCGCGCGGGTCCGAGCGGTCCCTGACCCACCCGCCCCGCACCGGGCTGCTGCTGGTGACGCCCGCGCTGGCCTTCGTCGTCGTCTTCGTGCTCGCGCCGCTGGCCTTCGCCGTCTACATGTCGATGACGGACTGGCCGCTCATCGGCTCCTACGAGTTCACCGGCCTGGCCAACTACCTGGGCGTCGCGCAGGACCCGGTGTTCTGGCGATCGGTCGCGTACACCGTCCTCTACACGGCGATCGTCACCCTGCCCATCCTCGTCCTCGGCTACGTCCTCGCCGTCCTGGTCCGGTCCAACCGGCGCGGCTCGACGCTGTTCCGGACGATCTTCTTCGTCCCCTACGTCATCGGCCTCACGACGCTCAGCTTCCTGATGGTGCTCGAGGCGCAGCCGGGTTCCGGCGCGGTGAACGTCGTCCTGCGGTGGCTGGGGATCACCGACGGCTCGACGGCGTGGCTGGCCGACGGCCGGCTGGCCACCGGGCTCATCTGCGTGATGATCGTGTGGGGCGTGTCGGGGCTGACGATGGTGCTGCTCATGGGCGGCATGCAGGGCATCTCCCGCGACGTGTACGAGTCCGCGGAGATGGACGGGGCGAGCTGGTGGCAGCGCGAGCGCTCCATCACGATCCCGATGATCCGGCGCACCATCGCCATGAGCCTGGTCATCTCGGTCATCGGCTCGCTGCTGGCCTTCACCCAGTTCTACGTCCTCACCCGCGGCGGGCCGGGCACCGAGACCCAGACCGTCGTCATGTACATCTACCAGCGAGGTTTCGTCCAGCTGCAGCTCGGCGCGGCGTCCGCCCTGTCGATCGTGCTGGTGGTCGTCGTGGGCCTCGTCACCGCTGCGCAGTTCCGCCTCCTGCGCGAGAAGGACTGAGGAGACGCCCGTGTCCACCACCGCTCCCAGCACGCCCACCGCGGCCCGGCCGGAGCCGCGCGCCCCGCGCAGCGGGACGCCCGCGCCGTCGTCCACGGGACGGTCGGAGAGCCGCACCAAGCTCGTCCTGTACGTCGTCGGCGGGACCCTGGCCTCGCTGGTGTTCCTCGTCCCGCTCGTCTGGTCGGTGCTGCGCTCCTTCCAGCCGAACGACGTCATCATCTCCAGCTCCCCGACCTGGCAGCAGGTGTTCCAGCTGTCGCTGGGCAACTTCCGGGCCCTGTTCTCCGGCGACGCGGACATCCTGCGGGCGGTCGGCAACAGCCTCGTGGTGTCGGTCAGCACGGCCGTGCTCACCGCCGTGCTGGCGACGCTGGCCGGGTACGGGTTCGGCCGGTTCCGCTTCCGCGGCCGCAACTGGCTGTTCGGGCTCGTCGTGGTGACGATGATGGTCCCGTTCCAGGCCATCATCACGCCGCTGTACCTGCAGATGAACGCCATGGGGCTGACCGACTCGCGGCTCGGCCTGGTGCTGTTCTACTCCACGGTGAACCTGCCGTTCGGCGTGTTCGTCATGCGCAACGCGTTCGAGACGATCCCCGACGAGATCGAGGACTCCGCCCGCGTCGACGGCGCGGGGACGTTCCGCTGCCTGTTCTCGGTGCTGCGCCCGCTGCTGGTGCCGGGCATCGCCACGAGCGCGCTGTACGCGTTCCTGGCCAGCTGGACGGAGTTCCTCGGGGCGCTGACGTTCCTCACCGACGACCGGCTCTACACGCTGCCGCTGTCGCTGGTGAACCTGCAGTCCGGCGCGTACGGGGCGGTGGACTTCGGCTACCTCGTGGCCGGCGCGGTCATCGCGATGGTGCCCTGCGTGGTGCTGTACGTCGCGCTGCAGCGGTTCTACGTGGCCGGCCTGGCCTCCGGCGCCGTCAAGGGCTGAGGGCGCGGGGCCTCGGGTAGCGTCCGGGCATGCCGTACTTCGTGGCCACCTACCGCTACACGCCCGACACCGCGCTGCGCGACCGCGTGCGCCCGACCCACCGCGAGTGGCTGTCGGGGCTGGGGGACACCCTGGTCCTGTCCGGCCCGACGGACGCCGACGGCGCGTTCCTCGTCTTCGAGGCCGAGGACGCCGCCGCCGTCGAGCGCACCGTCGCGCAGGACCCGTTCACCACCGAGGGCGTCATCGCCGAGAGCACCGTCGTCGGCTGGACGCCCGTCAAGGGGCGCCTCGTCGAGCGCCTCTGACCACCCCTCACCGCGCCCCGGTCCCGTCGGGCGCCGCCGTCGTGCGGCGCACGACGAGCCGGGGCGCGACCACGTCCTCACCCGGTGGCAGGCCCGCGTCCTCGGTCCGGGCCAGGGCCCGGGCGACGGCGTGGTGGGCCAGGGCGCGCGCGTCCTGACCCACGGTGGTCAGGGCCACGGTGGACAGGGCGGCGACGGCGCTGTCGTCGTAGCCGACGACGGACAGGTCCGCCGGGACGTCGCGCCCGGCCGCGCGGGCGGCGGCGAGCAGCCCGGCGGCGCAGGCGTCGTTGAAGGCCAGCACGGCGCTGGGGCCGCCGGGTGCCAGGACCGCCGGCGCGGCCCGCACGCCGTCGGCGTCGGTGAGCCCGCCGGGCAGCAGCGTCACCGGCAGGCCGGCCGCGGCCAGGGCGGCGCGCACCCCGCGGCGGCGCTCGGCCGCGCCCGGCGCGCGTCCGCCGTGCAGGTGCGCGACGCGCTCGTGCCCGAGGGACAGCAGGTGCTCGACGGCGCTGCGGGCGCCGGCCTCGTCGTCGGTGCGCACCACGTCGGCGGCGACCCCCCGCAGCGACCGGGCCATCACGACGAGCGGGACGCGCCCGGCCAGCTCGGCCAGGTCGGCGCGCGCCAGGGCGGGGCCGACGAGGAGGACGGCCTCGCAGCGCAGGTCCAGCAGGGCCCGCACGGCGGCGCGCTCGGGGCGGCTGCCGACGCTGGGTTCCAGGGCCAGGCGCCAGCCGGTGCCCTCGACGGCCCCGTACAGCGCCTCGACCAGCTCGGCGTGGAAGGGCCGGTGCAGGGCGTGGACCACGCCCAGGGTGCGGGTGCGGGCCGAGCGCAGCAGGCGGGCCCGGTGGTCGGGGTGGTAGTCCAGCTCGGCGGCGGCGCGCAGCACCCGCTCGCGGTTGGCCGGGCTGGCGCCGGGGGCGCCGCGCAGCACGATCGACACCAGCGCGCGGGACACCCCGGCCCGCGCGGCCACGTCGGCCATCGTCACGTCCGCCACCGCCGCAGTCTAGGCGGACCTGGAACGATCTAGGCGGAGCGCTTGACGGAGCCGCCGCGGCGGCGCCACCCTGTCCGCAAGCTTAGATCGTTCTAGGGAGGTCCAGGTGGCGGGCACGGGGTCGGACGTGGTGCGCGTGGGGGTGGTGGGCGCCGGTCGGATCGGCACGGCGCACGCCGCGACGATCGCCCGGCGGGTGCCGGGAGCCGCGCTCGTCGCGGTCGCCGACCCCCGCCCCGGGGCGGCGGAGCGGGTGGCGGCGCCGTGGGGCGCGCGGGTCGCTACCGGTCCGGCGCAGCTGTTCGCCGACGACGGCGTCGACGCCGTCGTCGTCACCGCCACCACGGACGCGCACGCCGACCTCGTCGAGGCCGCCGCCCGCGCCGGCAAGCACGTGTTCTGCGAGAAGCCCGCCGGGCTGACGCTCGCCGACGTCGACCGCGGGATCGCCGCCACCGACGCCGCGGGCGTCGCGTTCCAGGTGGGGTTCAACCGCCGGTTCTCCCGCGACGTCGCCGCGGCCCGCGCCGCGGTGGACGAGGGCGCGATCGGTACCCCGCAGCTCATGCGCTCCCTCACCCGCGACCCCGGCCTGGCCGACCCCTCGGCCGTCCCGCCGTGGACGATCTTCCTGCTGACCCTGGTCCACGACGTCGACACGCTGCTGCACCTGAACCCCGGCGCGGAACCCGTCTCCGTGTACGCCGTGGCCGACGCCCTCGTCGCCCCGGCGTTCCGCGACGCCGGGCTGCTCGACACCGCCGTGGTGACGATCCGCTTCGACAACGGCGCCATCGCCACGGCCGAGGCCAGCTTCTCCGCCGCCTACGGCTACGACGTGCGCGGGGAGGTGTTCGGCTCCGGCGGCATGCTCACCTTCGGCGACGGCGCGACGGGTTCCCTGCGCCGCTGGGACGCCCGCGGCCGCCACGCGGACACCGTCCGCTCCGACGTCGAGCTGTTCGCCGACGCCTACGCCGCCGAGTTCGCCGAGTTCACCGCGGCCGTGCGCGAGGGCCGCGCCCCCTGCGTCACCGGCCGCGACGCCCGCCGCGCGCTGGCGGTGGCGCTGGCGTGCGTGGAGTCCGTGCGCACCGGGCTGCCCGCGCGCCCGGCCGGGACGCCGTCGTGAGCGGGCCGGTGCTGGCGGTCTGCGCCGAGACGGTGTTCCTCGACCTGCCGGTCGTCGAGCGCGCGCGGGTCCTGCACGAGCTGGGGTTCGCCGTCGAGCTGTGGGACTGGACCACCAAGGACCTGCCCGCCCTGGCCGCGACGGGCGCGACGTTCACGTCCGTGACGGGGTACGTGGACGGCGAGCTCGTCGACCCCGGCGGCGCGGACCGGCTGCTGGCGAGCGCGGAACGCTCGATCCGGGCGGCCGCGGCGCTGGGCCGCCCGAACCTCAACCTGCACGGCACCGGCCTGGACGGGCGCGGACTGCCGGTGCGGCCCGCGCCGGTGGTCACGGGCGCGGACTGGCTGGCCGCCGAGCGCACGCTGCGCCGCGTGGCCGAGCTGGGCCGCCGTCACGACGTCGTGTTCACCCTGGAGAACCTCAACACCGCGCTGGACCACCCCGGTACGCCGTTCGCCCGGGCCGCCGACACCCGCGCCCTCGTGGCGGCCGTCGACAGCCCCCACCTGCGGATGAACCTCGACCTGTACCACGCGCAGATCGGCGAGGGGAACCTCGTGCAGCTCGTGCGCGACAGCGCTCCCTGGACGGGCGAGGTGCAGGTCGCCGACGTCCCCGGCCGCTGCGAGCCCGGCACCGGCGAGGTGCGCTGGGAAGCCGTCGCCGGGGCCCTGCTCGAGGTCGGCTGGACGGGCACCGTGGCGCTGGAGGCGTTCGCCTCCGGCGACAGCCGCACCGCCGTGGAGCGGTTCCGCGCGGCCTTCTGCGGGGTCGCCGGCCGGGCCTGAAGACCCTCGACGTCCCGCCCGCGCGGGAGGACGATGGGGGCGGCGACCGGGACGGCGCCGTGCCGTCCCGCCGCCGCAGGGGGAGGGAGGCCGCGATGAGGCGGTCAGCAGCAGCGGTGGCGTCGGTGCTCCTCGGGGCGGGCCTGGTCGGCCTGACCCCGGCGTCCGCCTCGGCGGCGTGCCCCACGGGGTGGGGTTCGCTGCCGAGGACGGCGCCGTCGGTGCGCAACGCGGAGATCGTCGACGTGCGCACGGGGCGGCACGCGTGCTTCGACCGGTTCGTGGTGGACGTCGCCGGTCGCGGCGACGGGTGGTTCGTGCGCTACGTCGACCAGGTGCGCTTCGACGGCTCCGGCGAGGTCGTCCCGCTGCGCGGCGGGGCGAAGCTGGAGGTCGTCGTCGTCGAGCCGATCGTGCCGACCGACGCGATCTTCCTGCCGGACGGTGAGCTGGCCGACGTGCGCGGCTACCGCACCTTCCGGCACGTCGCGTGGGCCGGGTCCTTCGAGGGGCAGACGACGTTCGGGCTCGGGGTCCGGGCGCGGCTGCCGTTCCGGGTCCACGCCCTCGACGGCCCGGGCACGGGGTCCCGGGTCGTCGTGGACGTGGCCCACCGGTGGTGACCGCTCGGGTGCGAGGGATCAGGCGGTGCGGGCGGCGTCGAGGAACGGGTAGTCCGTGTACCCCTCGGCGCCGCGCGCGTAGAACGTCGCCGGGTTCGGCTCGTTCTCCGGGTGCCCGCCCCGCCAGCGCTCCACGAGGTCGGGGTTGGCGAGGACCATGCGGCCGACGGCCACGACGTCGGCCGCGCCGTCGGCGACCAGCTGCAGCGCGTCCTGGCGGCTGGTCACCACGCCGAACCCGCTGTTGGCCATCAGGGGTGGGGGGGGGGGGGGGGGGGGGGGGGGGGGGGGGGGCGGGGGGGGGGGGGGGGGGGGGGGGGGGGGGGGGGGTGGGGGTGGGGGGGGGGTGGAGCGGGGGGGCGC
>NZ_JBJLSH010000073.1:0-11903 GCF_050871905.1 Kineococcus haloalkalitolerans | reverse complement strand
ATCTTCCACCCGCCGGCCCCCCGCGCGCGCCGCGCGGCCCCCCCGCGCCCCCCGCCCCCCCCCCCCCCCCCCGGTGCGCGAGCGCCTGGTGCGCGCCCTGGCCGAGGACGGGGTGCGGGTGCTGCTGGCCACGGTGGGCGAGCGCCCCGTCGGCTACGCCCTGCTGCACTCCGCGCCGCTGCTGCCGCTGGGCGACCCCGGCGGGCCCAGCGTCGAGCACCTGCACGTGGTCCCCGAGCACCGCCGCCGGGGCGTGGGGAGGGCCCTGCTGCGCCGGGCGATGGCCGTGGCGCAGGCCGAGGGGGCCGACGAGCTGCGCTGCTCGGTCCTGCCGGGCGAGCGCGAGTACACCCGCTACCTGGCGCGGCTGGGCTTCGCCCCGGTCGTGGTGCGCCGGGCCGTCCCGCTGCCCGTGCTGCGCCGGCGCCTGATGGGCGACGCGCCCGCCGCCAGCGCCACCGAGGACGTGCTCGCCCGCCGCCGCTCGCTGCGCGCGCGGCTGGCCCGCTCGCGCGCCGAGGAGGCCACGGGCGCCTCGGCGTCCTGAGAGCGCTCCCGGACCGGCGCGGGCCGGACCGGGAGCGGCCCCGGCTCCCGGGACGCCGCGGGCGCTGTCGGGGGCGGTCACTACCCTGGCGGTCGTGACCCCCCCGGCCGCCCGCACCGCGACGAAGCGCTCGACGACCCCGACGAGGAAGCCGCCGGCGCCCGCGCCCGAGCGCCCGCGCCTGCTGCTGGTCGACGGGCACTCCCTGGCCTACCGCGCCTTCTACGCCCTGCCGGTGGAGAACTTCGGCACCACCACGGGCCAGCCCACCAACGCCGTCTACGGCTTCACCGCCATGCTCATCAACCTCCTGCGCGACGAGGAGCCGACCCACCTGGCGGTCGCCTTCGACGTCTCGCGCGCCTCCTTCCGCACCGAGGCCTACGGCGAGTACAAGGCCAACCGCGCCAAGAGCCCGGACGAGTTCCGCGGGCAGGTCGACCTCGTCAAGGAGGTCCTGGCCGCGCTCAACGTGCCCGTCGTGGAGGCCGAGGGGTACGAGGCCGACGACGTCATCGCCACCCTGACCGAGCGCGCGGTCGCCGAGGGCTACGACGTGCTGGTCTCCACCGGCGACCGCGACGCCCTGCAGCTCGTGCGGCCCGAGGTGACCGTCCTGTACCCGCTGCGGGGCGTCTCGGAGGTGCTGCGGATGACCCCGGAGGTCGTCGAGGAGCGCTACCTCGTCCCGCCCGAGCGCTACCCGGACCTCGCCGCCCTCGTGGGGGAGACCAGCGACAACCTGCCGGGGGTGCCGGGGGTGGGCCCCAAGACGGCCGCCAAGTGGATCACCGCCTACGACGGGTTGGACGGCGTCATCGCGCACGCCGACCTCGTCAAGGGGAAGGCGGGGCAGAGCCTGCGCGACCACCTCGACGGCGTCATCCGCAACCGCCGCCTGAACGCCCTCGTGCGCGACCTCGACCTGGGCGTCGAGCCGGCCGACCTGCACCGGCGCGCCTGGGACCGCGAGCGCGTGCACACCGTCTTCGACGGCCTGGAGTTCAGGGTCCTGCGCGACCGGCTCTTCGCCACGCTGGAGTCCGCCGAGCCGGAGGCCGAGGAGGGCTTCGGCGTCGACGGGGCCGTCCTGCTGGCCGGCGAGGTCGGCCCCTGGCTGGACGTGCACGCCCGTGATCGCACGGGCCTGCACGTGACGGGGGAGTGGGGCCGCGGCACGGGCGACGTCACCGGCCTGGCCCTGGCCGGCGCCGACGGCGTGGCCGCCTGGGTCGACCCGGCGACCCTGGAACCCGCGGACGAGGCCGCGCTGGTCGCCTGGCTGGCCGACCCCGAGCGCCCCAAGGTCGCCCACGACGTCAAGGGCCCCAGCCACGCCCTGCTGGCGCGCGGCTGGGAGCTGGCCGGCGTGGTGATGGACACCGCCCTGGCCGCCTACCTGTGCCGGCCGGACCAGCGCAGCTACGACCTGGCCGACCTCGCGGTGCGCCACCTCAAGCGGGAGCTGCGCGCCGAGGGGTCCGCGCCGGAGCCCCCCGGCGACGAGCAGCTGACCCTGGACGCCGGCGAGGGCCCGGTCGGCGGCGGGGACCACGCGCGCGCGCAGGAGGGCATGGTCCGCGCGCTGGCGATCGCCGAGCTGGTCGACGTGCTGTCCGCGGAACTGGAGGCCCGCGGCGGCACGCGCCTGCTGCGCGAGGTGGAGCTGCCGCTGGTGGCGGTCCTGGCCCGTCAGGAACGCACCGGCATCGCGGTGGACCAGCAGCTGCTGGCCGATCTGGAGCAGCACTTCGCCGACCGCGTCACCGACGCCGAGCGGCAGGCCTTCGCCGTCATCGGCACCGAGATCAACCTCGGCTCGCCCAAGCAGCTGCAGACCGTCCTCTTCGACCAGCTGGGCATGCCGAAGACCAAGCGCACCAAGACCGGCTGGACGACCGACGCGGACGCCCTGGCGGCCCTGTTCGTCAAGACGGAGCACCCGTTCCTGGCGCACCTGCTGGAGCACCGCGACGCCTCGCGGCTGCGCCAGACGGTCGAGGGGCTGCGCAAGTCCGTCGCCGACGACGGGCGCATCCACACCACCTACCAGCAGATGATCGCCGCCACGGGCCGGCTGAGCTCCACCGACCCGAACCTGCAGAACATCCCCATCCGCACCGAGGAGGGCCGGCGCATCCGCGAGGCCTTCGTCGTGGGCGCCGGCGGCGCCGACGGCGGGTACGAGAGCCTGCTGACGGCCGACTACTCGCAGATCGAGATGCGGATCATGGCGCACCTGTCCGGCGACCAGGGCCTCATCGACGCCTTCAACTCCGGCGAGGACCTGCACCGCTTCGTGGGCAGCCGGGTCTTCTCCGTCGCCCCGGCCGAGGTGACGGCCGAGATGCGCGCCAAGATCAAGGCGATGTCGTACGGCCTGGCGTACGGGCTGTCCCCGTTCGGGCTGTCCAACCAGCTGAAGATCTCGACCGAGGAGGCCCGCAGCCTCATGGACGAGTACTTCGAGCGCTTCGGCGGGGTGCGCGACTACCTGCGCGGCGTGGTGGACGTGGCCCGCAAGGACGGCTGGACGGAGACGATCCTCGGACGGCGCCGCTACCTGCCGGACCTCACCAGCGACAACCGGCAGCGGCGCGAGATGGCCGAGCGGATGGCCCTCAACGCCCCCATCCAGGGCTCGGCCGCGGACATCATCAAGGTCGCGATGCTCGGGGTGGACGCCCAGCTGCGCGAGGCCGGGCTGCGCTCGCGGCTGCTGCTGCAGGTGCACGACGAGCTGGTGCTGGAGGTCGCCGAGGGCGAGCGCGAGCCGCTGGAGCACCTGGTGCGCGAGCAGATGGCGGGAGCGGCGTCCCTGGCCGTGCCGCTGGACGTGTCGGTGGGGGTGGGCCGCTCCTGGCACGAGGCGGGCCACTGAGCGGTCGCCGACCGGCCGGGGGGCCCGTCGCCCCTCAGGGGCGGTCGGCCACCAGCACCAGCGTGCCGGGCAGCAGCTCGCCGCGCAGGCGCGACCAGCCGCCCCACACCTCCTCGCCGGAGGCCCACTCCGGCTCGACGAGGTCGACGACGACCAGGCCCGCGCCCACCAGCAGCCGCACCCAGTCCCCGACGGTGCGGTGGTGCTCGGCGTAGGTGGTGCGCCCGTGCTCGTCGGCCTCCACGTAGGGGCGGCGGTCGAAGTAGGAGTGCACCGCCGTCAGCCCCTCCGGCCCGGGCACGTCCGGCAGGGCCCAGCGCACCGGGTGCGGCACGCTCGCGGCGAAGCGGCCGCCCGGGCGCAGGACCCGCGCCGCCTCGGCCAGGACCCGGCCGGCGTCGGCCACGAACGGCAGTGCGCCGTAGGAGGTGCACACGACGTCGAACACCGCGTCGCCGAAGGGCAGCGCGCGGGCGTCGCACTGCACCAGCGGCACCGCCGGGCCCCCGGCCCCCCGAGCGGACCGCTGACCGGCCTCCTGCACGGCTGCGCCCTGGCGCAGCATCTGCAGGGAGAGGTCGGTGGCCACGGCGCGCGCCCCGCGCCCGGCCAGCCAGCGCGCGCACTGGCCCGCCCCCGCGCCCACCTCCAGCACGTCGCGCCCGGCGACGTCGCCGAGCAGCCCGGCGTCGGCCTCGCGCAGCCCGTCGGGGCCCCAGACGAAGTCGGAGCCGGGCCGCCCGTCGCCGAGGAAGGCGCCGTGCTCGGCGCGGTAGTCCGCGGCCTCCGCGTCCCACCACGCCCGCTGCGCCCGCGCGGTCTCGCCGGCGCCGACCGCGCGCCGGCCCACCGAGGGCTGGGGGAGGAGCTCGCCCGTCGCGGCGGGGGCGCTCGGGGTGCTGGGGGCGCTCGGGGTGCCGGGAGTGTCCACGGGCCCATCCTGGTCGGCGCGACCCGTCCTGGTCCGCTGCGGGAGCCGTCTTTGCCCTGGGCGCGAGCACCGCTAGGCTGTCACGGCGCGCGCCCGTCCCCAGGTCAGATCAGTGGTCCCGAACGAGTGGTCCCCGAGACGCCCTCCGGCCGGTCGCCGCGGGCGCCGGGACCTCCCCGGCGCTCCACCCTTCGACTGTCCCTGACGGAGCCCCTACCTCCATGACCACCACCACGACCGCACCGGCGGGCACCACCCCTCAGATCGCGATCAACGACATCGGGTCCGCTGAGGAGTTCCTCGCCGCGGTCGATGCCACCATCAAGTACTTCAACGACGGTGACATCGTCTCCGGCACCATCGTGAAGGTCGACCGTGACGAGGTCCTCCTCGACATCGGTTACAAGACCGAGGGTGTCATCCCCTCCCGCGAGCTCTCGATCAAGCACGACGTCGACCCCAACGAGGTCGTCGGCGTGGGCGACGAGGTCGAGGCCCTGGTCCTCCAGAAGGAGGACAAGGAGGGTCGCCTGATCCTGTCCAAGAAGCGCGCCCAGTACGAGCGCGCCTGGGGCACGATCGAGGCCAAGAAGGAGGCCGACGAGGTCGTCGAGGGCACCGTCATCGAGGTGGTCAAGGGCGGCCTGATCCTCGACATCGGTCTCCGCGGCTTCCTGCCCGCCTCCCTGGTCGAGATGCGCCGCGTGCGCGACCTGCAGCCCTACGTGGGCCAGAAGATCGAGGCCAAGATCATCGAGCTGGACAAGAACCGCAACAACGTGGTCCTGTCCCGCCGCGCCTGGCTGGAGCAGACCCAGTCCGCGGTCCGCCAGAACTTCCTCACGACCCTGCAGAAGGGCCAGGTCCGCTCCGGCGTCGTCTCCTCGATCGTCAACTTCGGCGCGTTCGTGGACCTGGGCGGCGTCGACGGCCTGGTGCACGTCTCCGAGCTGTCCTGGAAGCACATCGACCACCCCAGCGAGGTCGTCGAGGTCGGCCAGGAGGTCACCGTCGAGGTCCTCGACGTCGACATGGACCGCGAGCGGGTCTCCCTGTCGCTGAAGGCGACGCAGGAGGACCCGTGGCAGCAGTTCGCCCGGACCCACGCGATCGGCCAGGTCGTGCCGGGCAAGGTCACCAAGCTCGTCCCGTTCGGCGCGTTCGTCCGCGTCGACGACGGCATCGAGGGCCTGGTGCACATCTCGGAGCTGGCCGAGCGCCACGTCGAGGTGCCCGAGCAGGTCGTCCAGGTCAACTCGGACATCTTCGTCAAGGTCATCGACATCGACCTGGAGCGCCGGCGCATCTCGCTGTCGCTCAAGCAGGCCAACGAGTCGCTGGCCGCCAACGGCGACGAGTTCGACCCGTCGCTGTACGGCATGGCCGCCGACTACGACGAGCAGGGCAACTACAAGTACCCCGAGGGCTTCGACCCGACCACCAACGAGTGGCTCGAGGGGTACGAGGCCCAGCGCGAGGAGTGGGAGGCGCAGTACGCGCTGGCCCACGAGCGCTGGGAGGCCCACCGCCGCGTCGTGGCCGAGCTGGCCGAGGCTGAGGCCCGCGCCGAGGCCGAGGGCAACGCCCCCGCCGCCTCGTCGTCGTCGTCCTCCTCCTCGACCGGCAGCGGCTCGGCGCCGTCGTCCTACACCTCCGAGGCTCCGGAGGCGGCCGGCACGCTGGCCTCGGACGAGGCCCTCGCCGCCCTGCGCGAGAAGCTCACCGGCGGCAGCTGAGCCGCCCCGGGCCCACGCGCCCGGACAGCCGACGGCCCCGCACCCCTCCCGGGTGCGGGGCCGTCCGCGCGTGCGGGCCCGCCCGGCGCGCGAGCTCCACGGACCGCGCCGGGCGCCGCGCGGTCAGCCGGCGGCGGCCGTCCGGCGCTCGGCCGGGCCGCCCAGCGGGACGGCGGGCGGCACGCCCGTGCTGGCGCGCACCACCAGGCGCGGGCTGACGGCCTCGGGGTGGACGAGGCGGTCGCTCAGCCGCCCCAGGAGCACTTCGACGCAGCGGCGCCCGACCTCGGCGAAGTCCTTGTGCACCGTCGTCAGCGGCGGGGTGAGGTAGGCCGCGTCGGGCATGTCGTCGAAGCCGACGACGCTGACGTCGCCGGGCACCGTGCCGCCGGCCTCGGTGACGGCGCGCACCACGCCGAGGGCCATGTGGTCGTTGGCGGCGAAGACGGCGGTGGCCCCGTCCTCGAGCAGCCGCAGCGCCGCCAGGTACCCCGAGGCGGCCGTCCAGTCCCCGCGCACCGGTGCCGGGACCACGCGCAGGGTCTCCACGAGGGCCGTGCGCCAGCCGGTCGCCCGGGCGCGGGACTCCGCCCAGTCGGCCGGGCCGGCGAGGTGGTGGACCGTGCGGTGGCCCAGCTCGACGAGGTGCCGGACGGCCTCGTGGGCGGCGGCCACCTCCAGCCAGTAGGCGTCCGGCAGGCCCGGGCCGTCCAGGCCCGGGGCGAGCACGCAGGGGACGACGGCGTCCGCGGCGGCGACGGTCTCCTGGGCGGCGTCCTCGGGGACGATGGCGACCACGCCCTCGACGGACTGCTCGTGCAGCTCGCGCAACGCCTCCTCGACCGTCTCGGGGAGGATGTCGCGCACCATGACCACGGTGACCGAGTAGCCTGCCGCGCGGGCGGCCTCCTGCACGCCGAGCAGGGTCGCCGCGGTGCCGTGCAGGGTCGCCCGGGCGGCGACCACCCCGATCCGCCGGCTGCGCCGGGTGACGAGGGCGCGGGCGGCGGCGTTGGGGCGGTAGCCCAGCTCGGCGATGGCCGCCTCGACGCGCTCGCGCGTGCGCCGGGCCACGGACGGGGAGCCGTTGACCACGCGCGAGACGGTCTGCTGGCTGACGCCGGCCAGCTCGGCGACGTCGGCCAGGACGGGCGTGCGCACGGGCTCCCCGTCGGCGTCGGGGGTGCCGCGGTTCCGTCTCATGGGCGATCGTCCTGACCTGGGGCCGGCGCGGGAGCCGGGCGGTGCGCCGGTCCGGCGCCGGGACCCCGGCGGGACCCGCGCGGAGCGGGTGGGTGGGTGGCCGGTGGTGCCGGGCGGCGACCGCGCCGCCGCACCCCGGGGACGGGCCGAGAGTAACCCAGCGGACGGAACCGCGGGACGTCCTCCACCGTTGGAGCAGTCCTGCTTGACGGCCCCGCTGTTAACGCTAACAATGCTCGACGGGACGCAGCTCCGACGGGGACCGGGACGAGGAAGCCCGACGCCGGAGCGCCGCCCTGCACCACCGGTCGGCGGTGCACACCCCCTTGCGTCATGCCGTTGCACCATGACGTCCACGAGGTACAGAGGAGTTCCGCCGTGAAGACACGTCACCCCCTGCTCGCCCTCAGCGCCGGTCTCGTCCTCGCCCTGTCCGCCTGCGGCGGCGGCGGCGCAGGTTCGGGCGAGGGCGGCGGCGCTGCCGCCGGCGGCGGCGACGACGGTGAGGTCACCGTCGGCGTGGCCATGCCGACCCAGACCTCCGAGCGCTGGATCGCCGACGGCAACAACGTCAAGGCGGGTCTGGAGGAGGCCGGGTACACGGTGAACCTGCAGTTCGCCAACGACGACATCCCGACCCAGTCGCAGCAGATCGACCAGATGATCACGACGGGCAACGACGTGCTCATCATCGCCGCCATCGACGGCACCGCCCTGACGAGCCAGCTGGCCGCCGCGGCCGACGCCGGCATCCCGGTCATCTCCTACGACCGCCTCATCCGCGGCAGCGAGGACGTCGACTTCTACGTCTCCTTCGACAACTTCAACGTCGGTGTGCAGCAGGGCACCTCGCTGCTGAACGGCCTCGGCCTGCTCAACGAGGACGGCTCGCGCGGCGAGGCCACCGGCCCGTTCAACGTCGAGCTGTTCGCCGGTTCGCTGGACGACAACAACGCGCAGTTCTTCTGGGACGGCGCCATCAGCGCCCTGCAGCCGTTCATCGACGACGGCAGCATCGTCGTGAAGTCGGGGCAGAGCGACATCGCCCAGGCCGCCACCCTGCGCTGGGCGCAGGAGACCGCGCAGCGGCGGATGGAGGACCTGCTGACGTCGGCCTACAACGACGGCAGCCGCGTCGACGGCGTCCTGTCGCCCTACGACGGCATCTCGCGCGGCATCATCACCGCGCTGACCAACGCCGGGTACGGCGGCGCGGACCAGCCGCTGCCGATCGTGACCGGCCAGGACGCGGAGATCGCCTCCGTCAAGCTCATCAACGACGGCGTGCAGTACTCGACCATCTTCAAGGACACCCGCCAGCTGGCCGAGCAGGCCGTCACCGCGGCCCAGGCGTACGTGGACGGCGAGGAGCCCGAGGCGAACGACACCGAGACGTACGACAACGGCGTCAAGGTCGTCCCCTCGTACCTGCTCGAGTCGCAGATCGTCACGCGCGAGAACGTCACCTCCGCGCTCGTCGACACCGGGTACTACACCCAGGCCCAGGTCGACGCCGGCCAGGCCTGACCCGCAGCGCCCCGCGCCCGCCTGCCCGCCCCACCCCTGCTCACCCCCTGAGGACGACGGTGCGTCGATGACCGACAACATCCTGGAGATGCGCTCCATCACGAAGACGTTCCCCGGCGTGAAGGCGCTCTCGGACGTCTCGCTCTCGGTGCGCCGCGGCGAGGTCCACGCCATCTGCGGCGAGAACGGCGCCGGCAAGTCGACGCTGATGAAGGTCCTCTCGGGCGTGTACCCGCACGGCACCTACGAGGGGGAGATCCACTTCGACGGCCGCCTGTGCGAGTTCCAGGGCATCACCGACTCCGAGCGCGCCGGCATCGCGATCATCCACCAGGAGCTCGCGCTCGTGCCGTTCCTGTCGATCGCCGAGAACCTGTTCCTCGGCAACGAGCGCCGGGGTCGCGGCGGGCTCATCGACTGGCACCGCGCCAACGGCGAGGCCTCCAAGCTGCTGGCCCGCGTCGGCCTGGACGAGAACCCGACGACCCCCATCGGCCAGCTCGGCGTCGGCAAGCAGCAGCTCGTCGAGATCGCCAAGGCGCTGAGCAAGGACGTCAAGCTGCTCATCCTCGACGAGCCGACGGCCGCGCTGAACGACACCGACTCCGAGCACCTGCTGGGCCTGCTGCGCCAGCTGCGCAGCGAGGGCATGACCAGCATCATGATCTCGCACAAGCTCAACGAGATCGAGTCGATCGCCGACTCCACCACCATCATCCGCGACGGGCGCACCATCGAGACGATGGACATGCGCGCCGACGCGGTGACGCAGGAGCGCATCATCCGCGGCATGGTCGGCCGCGACCTGGACAGCCGCTACCCCGAGCGCGAGTCGCACCCGGGCGAGGAGGTCCTGCGGATCGAGGACTGGACCGTCGGGCACCCCGTGCAGGACCGCCTCGTCGTCGACGGCGCCTCGCTGTCCGTGCGCGCCGGCGAGGTCGTCGGCATCGCCGGGCTGATGGGCGCCGGGCGCACGGAACTGGCGATGAGCGTGTTCGGCCGCTCCTACGGCCGCTACCTGGGCGGCCAGCTGTACAAGCGGGGCAAGCCGGTCCGGGCGCGCTCGGTGCAGGAGGCCATCGGCCTGGGTCTGGCGTACGCCACCGAGGACCGCAAGAAGTACGGCCTGAACCTCATCGACGACATCAAGCGGAACGTCTCCGCGGCCGCCCTCGGCAAGCTGTCGCGCGCCGGACTCGTCAACGCGCACGAGGAGATCCGCGTCGCCGAGGGCAGCAAGCGCAGCATGAACATCAAGGCCCCGACCGTGATGGCGCTGACCGGCAAGCTGTCCGGGGGCAACCAGCAGAAGGTCGTCCTGTCGAAGTGGATCTACGCCGACCCCGACGTCCTCATCCTCGACGAGCCCACCCGCGGGATCGACGTCGGCGCCAAGTACGAGATCTACACGATCATCAACCGGCTGGTGGCGGCCGGCAAGGCCGTCATCGTCATCTCCTCGGAGCTGCCCGAGCTGCTGGGCATCTGCGACCGCATCTACACGCTGTCGGCCGGCCGCATCACCGGTGAGGTGCCGCGCAGCGAGGCCACCCAGGAGAGCCTGATGGCCCTCATGACCCGCGAGAAGGTGCTCGCACCCGCCGGTGCGGCCACCACGGACCCCGAGCCCGCCGCCCCGCCGGCCGCCGTCGCGGCCGACCGCGTCCCGAACCCGTCCCAGGAGGACCCGCGTTGAGCGCCAACGTCGTCAAGAGCCCGCCGGGCAGCACCCCGCCCAAGCACGAGGTGCACACCGCCAGCGCGAACCCCCTGCGCGCCATCGCCGGGAACCTGCGCACCAGCGGCATCTACATCGCCTTCGTCGTGGTCGTGGCGCTGTTCGCGGTGCTGACCGACGGCCTGTCGCTGAGCCCGGGCAACATCACCAACATCGTCCTGCAGTACTCCTACGTGCTGGTGCTGGCCATCGGCATGGTGATGGTCATCATCGCCGGGCACATCGACCTGTCCGTCGGCTCGGTCGTCGCGCTCACGGGCGCCGTGGCGGCCCAGCTCGTCATCGGCTCCAGCCAGCCGTGGTGGGTCGGCATCCTCGCCGCGATCGCCGTCGGGCTCGCCATCGGCGCCTGGCAGGGTTTCTGGGTCGCGTTCGTGGGCATCCCCGCGTTCATCGTGACGCTGGCCGGCATGCTGCTGTTCCGCGGCCTGACGTACTACGTCCTGGACAACGTCTCCCTGTCGCCCTTCCCGGCCGAGTACGGGCAGGTGGCCACCGGGTTCCTCAACGGGCTGTTCGGCGGGTACGGCTACGACGCCTTCACCCTGTTCATCGGGGCCTTCGCCGTCCTGGGCTACGCGGTGCAGCAGATCCGCACCCGCCGCGCCCGCATCCGCTACGAGCAGGTCGTGGACGCGCTGCCGCTCTTCGTCGCCCGCATCGCCGTGGTCGGTCTGGTCGTCATGGCCTTCGCCTGGCAGCTGGCGCACAGCCGCGGCCTGCCGATCGTGCTGATCGTCCTGGCCGTCCTCATCCTCGTGTACTCGGTCGTCACCAAGTCCTCGGTGTTCGGCCGGCAGGTCTACGCCATCGGCGGCAACCTGTCCGCCGCCCAGCTGTCCGGCGTGAACGTGCGCAGGGTGAACTTCTGGCTGTTCGTCAACATGGGCTTCCTGGCGGCCGTCGCGGGCATCATCTTCTCCTCGCGCTCCAACGGCGCCCAGCCCGGCGCGGGCACCGGCTTCGAGCTGGACGCCATCGCCGCGGTCTTCATCGGCGGCGCGGCGGTGACCGGCGGCGTCGGCACCGTGACCGGCGCGATGGTCGGCGGTCTGCTCGTCGGCGTCATCTCCAACGGCATGCAGCTGCTGAACGTCGACCAGTCCCTGCAGTCGGTCATCAAGGGCCTGGTGCTGCTGCTGGCCGTCGCGTTCGACGTGTGGAACAAGCGGCGCGGCGGCGTCCGCTGACGTCGCGCTGACGTGCTGCTGACGTGCTGCTGACGTGCTGCTGACGTCGCGCTGACGGACGTCCTGCGTCGCGCGGGGGCCCCGCCGGGGCACCGGCGGGGGCCCACCCCCGGGCGCGGGCGCCCCCCCCCCCCCCGGGGCCCGGGC
>NZ_JBJLSH010000072.1:0-12787 GCF_050871905.1 Kineococcus haloalkalitolerans | reverse complement strand
GGGGAGGGTGGGTGTGGGGGGGGGGGGGGGCGGGGTCGGGGCGGGGGGGGGCCCGGCGCGCCGCCCCCGCGCGCCCCCCCCCCCCCCCCCCCCCCCCCCCCCCACCACGCTGATCCTCGTCACCAACACGGTCTCCGCGCGCCAGTGGCGCGACGAGCTGCTCAAGCGCACCTCGCTGACCGAGGACGAGATCGGCGAGTACTCCGGCGCCCGCAAGGAGGTCCGCCCCGTCACGATCGCCACCTACCAGGTGGTCACGACGAAGCGGAAGGGCGTCTACCCGCACCTGGAGCTGTTCGACGCCCGCGACTGGGGCCTCATCGTCTACGACGAGGTCCACCTGCTGCCCGCGCCGATCTTCCGGATGACCGCCGACCTGCAGGCGCGCCGGCGCCTGGGCCTGACCGCGACGCTGGTGCGCGAGGACGGCCGCGAGGGCGACGTGTTCTCCCTCATCGGCCCCAAGCGCTACGACGCGCCGTGGAAGGACATCGAGGCGCAGGGCTACATCGCCCCCGCCGACTGCGTCGAGGTGCGCGTCACGCTGCCCGAGCACGAGCGGCTGCTGTACGCCACGGCCGAGGACGAGGACCGCTACCGCCTGTGCGCGACGTCGGCGGAGAAGTCGCGGGTGGTGGAGAAGCTCGTCGCCCAGCACGCCGGGGAGCCGACGCTCGTCATCGGGCAGTACATCGAGCAGCTGGACGACCTGGCCGCGCGGCTGGACGCCCCCGTCGTCAAGGGCGACACGAGCGTCAAGGAGCGGCAGCGGCTGTTCGAGGCGTTCCGGCAGGGCGAGGTGAACACCCTGGTCGTGTCCAAGGTGGCGAACTTCTCGCTGGACCTGCCGGAGGCGAAGGTCGCCATCCAGGTCTCGGGGGCGTTCGGCTCGCGCCAGGAGGAGGCCCAGCGCCTGGGCCGCGTCCTGCGCCCCAAGGGCGACCACGGCTCGGCGCGCTTCTACACGGTGGTCTCGCGCGACACCAAGGACCAGGACTTCGCCGCGCACCGGCAGCGGTTCCTGGCCGAGCAGGGCTACGCCTACCGCATCGTGGACGCCGACGACATCGACGGCGGTGTGCCGGACGCGGACGGCGTGCTGCCCGGCTGACCGTCACCGCCCGCGCCGGGGACCCCGGCGCGGGCGGTGGTGTCAGCGGATCGTGTACCCGCCGTCGACGACGAGGTCGGCGCCGTTGACCATCTCCGCCGCGCCGGAGGCCAGGAACAGGGCGGCGCCGGCGACCTCGCGCGGCAGGGCGAAGCGGCCGGTGGGGATCTGCGCCTTCGCGGCCTCCCCCTTCGGGCCCTCCCACGCCTTGCGGCCCAGCTCGGTGAGCACGACCGTCGGCGAGATCGCGTTCACGGTGATCCCGCGCCCGCCCCACTCGGAGGCCAGCACCCGCGTCAGCCCGAGGACACCGGCCTTGGAGGCGCAGTAGGCGGCGTGGCCGTCCAGCGCGACCGTGGCCGCCTGCGAGGCCATGTTGACGATCCTGCCGCCGCCCGCGGCGAGCATGTGCCGGCCGACGGCCTGGCAGACGTGGAACGTGCCGCTGAGGTTGATGGCCAGCGTCCGCTCCCACGCCCGCTCGCCCAGCTCCTCCGCGGGCGCCAGGTCGACGATGCCGGCGCAGTTGACGAGGACGTCGACGCGCCCGGCGCGGGCGACGGCCTCCTCGACGGCGGTCCGCACCGACTCCGGGGAGGACACGTCGACCTCGACGGCGAAGGCCCCGCCGCCCAGCTGCTCCGCGCGCTCCTGCGCGGCGGCCAGCTTGAGGTCGGCGACGACGATCCGGGCGCCGCGGCCGGCGAACACCTCGGCGATGGCGCTGCCGATGCCGGAGGCCCCGCCGGTCACGAGCGCGACGCGCCCGTCGAGGCGGAAACCGAGGTCGACGTCGGCGTCGGTCTGGGGTGCGGTGCTCATGGTGCGCTCCTGGAGTGGGTGGGTGGGCCCGCCGCCCCGCGGGCGGGGGCGGGTGTCACTGCTCCTGGCCGGGGATCCCCTCGTAGGCGATGTTCCCCGACTCCAGGTTCTGCGCGATGAGGTCGGGCAGGTCCGCCAGGAAGGCGTCGCGGCCGGTGACGACGTGCTCGATCGCGACGTCGACGTTCTCCTGGGTGATGCGCGGCATCACGTACACCGGGTCGCTCGGCACCTCCTCGCCGCGGGCGAGGGCCGCGGCGACGGCCAGGCCGGCCGCGAGCTCGACGGTGCCGTTCTGCAGCATGGTCCCGATGAAGTCGCCGTTCTCGACGGCGTTGAGCCCGTCCTCGATGCCGTCGATGCCGACGACCGGCTTGTCCATGCCGGCCTCCTTGAGCGCCTGCAGGGCGCCCAGGCCCATGTCGTCGTTCTGGGAGACGACGCCGTCGATCTCGTCGCCGAAGCCGGAGATCCAGTTCTTCATCTTGTTGACGGCCTCGTCGCGCTTCCAGTTCGCGGTGTCCTGCGCGAGGACGGTGATACCGGGGTACTCGGCGAGGACCTGGTCGATGCCCTCCTGCCGGTCGATCTGGCCGGACTGCCCGAGCGGGCCCTGCAGGACGACGATGTTCCCCTCGCCGCCCAGCTCCTCGGCCATCATCCGCATCTCCTCCGCGCCCGCCGCGACGTCGTCGGGCAGGACGCTGGCCGACAGCGCGTCGCTGTTCAGGCTGGCGTTGACGTCGAGGATGGGGATGCCGGCGGCGTTGGCCGCCTCGACCTGCGGGCCGAGGGAGTCGGCCTGCACGGGGACGACGATGATGGCGTCGACGCCGGCGTTGACGTACTGCTCGACCTGGCTGGCCTGGGTGTTGACGTCGAGGTTCGCGGAGTTCCACAGCAGCTCGATGTCGTTGGCCTCGGCGTAGGCCTCCATGCCCTCGCGGCCGGCGGTGATGAACGAGCTCATGTCGTACACGCTGACGCCGACGCGCAGCCCGCCGCCGCCGCCGTCCTCCCCGCCGCCGCCGGCGGTGGGGTCGCCGGCGCCGCACGCGGTCAGGGACAGGGCGAGGCCGGCAGCGGCGATGCCGGTGAACGTCTTGGTGAAGCGCAGCACGGTGGTCTCCTCCGGTGGTTCGTGGGTGGGGTGGTGGCCGGCCGCGTCAGGTGCGGCGCTTGGTGGACCAGACGTCGACGGCGACGGCCGCGACGATCAGGACGCCCTTGATGACGTTCTGCCAGTAGGCCGGGACCAGCAGCAGGTCGAGGCCGTTGTTGAGGGTCTGGATGAGCAGCAGGCCCAGGGCGGTGCCCCAGACGGTGCCCCGCCCGCCCATGAGGCTGGCGCCGCCGATGACGACGGCGGCGATCGCGTCCAGCTCGTACCCCTGTCCGAGGTTCGGGGGGCCGGAGATGACGCGCGAGGCGAGCATCACCCCGGACAGGCCGGCGAGCAGGCCGGAGATGGCGTAGACGCTGAACAGCGTCCGGCGCGCGGGCACGCCGGCGATCTCGGCGGCGGTGCGGTTGCCGCCGACGGCGTAGATGCGCATGCCGTAGGCGGTGCGGCGCATCATGACGCCGAAGCCCACGATGCCGACGATCATCACGATGACGGGGACCTGCAGGCCGGCGACGGTGGTGTTGGCGATGCTGCCGAACTCCGCGGGCAGGCCGTTGATGGGGGCGCCGCCGCCGATGACGTAGGCGATGCCGGAACCCGCGGTGAGCATGCCCAGGGTGGCGATGAACGGCGGGACGTCGATGCGCGAGACGAGGAAGCCGTTGACGGAACCGGCCAGCAGGCCGACCACCATCGCCGACAGGACGGTCAGCCACACCTGCCCCGGGTTCGCCTTGGCGACGGCGGCGGCGGTCATCCCGGAGACGGCGATGACGCTGCCGACCGACAGGTCGATGCCGCCGGTGAGGATGACCAGCGTCTGCCCCAGCGCGATGAGCGCGAACGGCGCCGCGGCGATGAGGATCGTCTGGAGGTTGTCGGGGCTGGTGAAGCGCAGGCTGCGGTAGCTGAAGAACGCGATGACCAGCAGCATCACGATGAGCATCGCCCGCCGGATGAGCTGCGCCACGATCCACTCGCGGCTGAAGCGGCGCGTCGCCTCCGGGGCCGGCGTGGTCGGGGCCTGGTTCACGTCGGTGGTCATCGCGGTCCGTCCTCTCGCGGGGTGGTGGCGGCGTCGGCCGCCGGGGTGCCTCGGCGCTGCTCCAGGCCGGAGCTGAGGCGGAAGATGAGGTCCTGCACGTCGGAGCGGTCGAGGGCGTCGCGGTCCAGCTCGCCGACCACCTGCCCGCCGCGCATGACCAGCGCGCGGTGGGACAGGCCCAGGACCTCGGGCATGTCGGAGGAGGCCATCACCACGGCCATCCCCCGCGCGGCCAGCTCGGCGATGATGCGGTAGATCTCCGAGCGGGCGCCGACGTCGACGCCGCGGGTGGGTTCGTCGAGCAGGAGGACCTGCACGTCGCCGGTGAGCCAGCGGGCCAGCACGACCTTCTGCTGGTTGCCGCCGGAGAGGGTGCCGACGTCCTGGCCCAGGCCGCGGCTGCGCAGCCGGACCGAGCTCATGGCCTCGCCGACGGCCTCGCTGCGCGCGCGGCCCCGCAGCCAGCCGGCCACCGAGAACGAGGACAGCCGGGGCAGGGACCCGTTGTCCAGCACGCTCATGCCGAGGACGGCACCGGCGTGCTTGCGGTCCTCGGGCACGAGGGCGGCCCCGGCGCCGATGGCCGCCGCGGGCGCGTTGCGCCGCACCTCGCGACCGGCCACGCGCACGGTGCCGCCGGTGGTGCGGCGCACGCCGAAGAGGGCCTCGAGCAGTTCGGTGCGCCCGGCGCCGACCAGCCCGGCGAGCCCGAGGACCTCGCCGCGGCGCACCTGCAGGGACACCGGTGCGGGCGCTCCGGCGACCTCGAGGTCGCGCACGTCGAGCACGACGTCGGCGTCGGCGGGGACCTCGCGCACCGGGGGGAACAGGTCCTCCAGCTCGCGGCCGATCATCGCGGTGACGATGTCGTCGTCGCCGGTGGTGCTCATGGGCGCGTCGAGCACGAGGCCGCCGTCGCGCAGGACGACCACGCGGTCGGCCAGGGCGCGGATCTCCTCCATCTTGTGGGTCGTGAACACCATGGCCACGCCCTCGTCGCGCAGCTTGCGCACGACGCGGTAGAGCCCCTCCACCTCGCGCTCGGAGATGGCCGAGCTGGGTTCGTCGAGCAGCAGGACCCGCGCTCCCCAGCTGGAGTTCTTGACGATCTCGACGATCTGCTGGACCCCGACGGGCAGCGTGCCGACGCGGGCAGCCGGGTCGATGTCCACGCCGAACCCGTCGAGCAGCCGGGAGGCCTCGCGCGCCATGGCGCGGCGGTCCAGGGTTCCCAGGCGGGTCTTCAGCTCGCGGCCCACGAAGAGGTTCTCGTAGACGGTCATGTGGGCGATGGAGGCCAGTTCCTGGGGCACGATCGCGACGCCCAGGCGCCGCGCGGCCCGCAGGTCGCCGGGGTGCAGCTCCTCCCCGCGCACCGCGACGGTGCCGCCGTCGGCGCGGTACTGCCCCGAGGCGATCTTCATCATCGTCGACTTGCCGGCGCCGTTCTCCCCGGCCAGGGCCGTGACGGTGCCCGGTTCCAGGGCGAGCGAGACGCCCTTGAGGACGGGCACGCCGCCGAAGGACTTGCGCAGGTCCCGGCACTCCAGGACCGCCGGCGCGGCGCCGCTCACCGCTGGCCGCCGGCGGTGCGGTCGGTGGTCCGGGACGTGCGTCGGAGCGGGTGCTCCGGGCTCATGGGTCCTCCGTCGGGGCGTGGGACGTGGGAGGGGACGGCGGACGTGCGCCGCGGGGTGTGCCGCGCCGGGCGGCGGCCGGGTGCGCGCGGTGCGGCCCACCTTCGGACCGCGCCGGTGTCGTCACCGCGGCCGGTGCGTCCGCGCCGGCGAGACGTAACATCACACACGTTGCAAACAACGTCAAGCGCGTGGGATGTAACATCCCGGGCACGTTCCCCCCGCTCCCGCCGTTCGCTCCCGCGGAGACCCCCGCAGCGGGGCCGCGCCGTCCGCCGGGTGACGGGCGGGAGCACGGAGGGAGGACGTGTGGACCGGGACAGGAGCGGCGCCGGTGGCAGGGCCGGTGGCGGGAGCGGTGGTGCCGGCGGCGGCGCGCGCCGGCACGGCCTGCGGCAGGCCGAGCGCCACGAGGCCATCACGGACCGGGTGCTGGGCGCGGGCTCGGTGCGCATCGAGGACCTGGCCGAGGAGTTCGGCGTCAGCTCGATGACGGTGCACCGCGACCTCGACGCGCTCGCCGCGCAGGGCCTCCTCCGCAAGTCGCGCGGCGTCGTCACCGCCGAGGCCACGAGCCTGTTCGAGGCGAGCACGGAGTTCCGCACGCGCCAGCAGGAGCGCGCCAAGCGGGCCGTCGCCGAGGCGGCGGCGGCGTTCGTCGAGCCGGGCCAGGCGGTCATCCTCGACGACTCCACCACCGGCGTGCACCTGGCGCGCCTCCTGCCGCAGCGCCAGCCGCTGACGGTCATCACGAACTTCCAGCGCGTGCTGGACGAGCTGACCGGCCAGCGGGGCATCAACCTGATCTCCACCGGCGGGCAGTACTTCCAGTGGTGCGACGCCTACATGGGCAGCGTCAGCATCGGCGCGCTGCGGGGCATGCGCGCCGACGTGTCGTTCATGTCGACCTCCGCCATCACCGACGACACCTGCTTCCACCAGCACCACGACACGGTGCTGGTCAAGCGGGCCATGCTCGAGGTGGCGCGCAAGCGCGTCCTGTACGTCGACTCCACGAAGTTCCAGCGCCGGGCGCTGCACGCCCTCGCCCCGCTGAGCGACTTCGACGTCGTGGTCGTCGACGGCACCACCCGCGCCGAGGACGTGCAGCGCCTGCGGCAGGCGGGCATCGAGGTGGTCGTCGCCCCCCCGCCCGGCGCCGCGCCCGCCGGCGCGGCGCCGGTGGGCGGGCGGTGACCGCGCGGGTGGCCGGGCGGGCGGAGGTCTAGCATCCGCAGGGACCGCGACCCGGCACGACCGGGCCGCCGCCCGTCCCGTCGCGAAGGCAGCGCATGTCCCGTTCCGCCGGCCCGGTCGTGCTGGCCGTGGACTGCTCGACGACCGGCGCCAAGGCCGTCGCCTTCGACGCCGGCGGCAGGACCGTCGCCGAGGCCCGGGTCCCCTACCACCGCACCTCCCCCCGCCCGGGCTGGCAGGAGCAGGACCCCGCCGACTGGTGGGGAGCCACCGCGGGCGCCCTGGCCGGCGCGGTCCGGGCCCTGGCCCCGGACCAGCGGCCCGTCGCGCTGGCCCTCACCCACCAGCGCGAGACCTTCGTGTGCCTGGACGCCGACGACCGCCCGCTGCGCCCGGGCGTGCTGTGGCTGGACACGCGCGCCGGCGAGCAGATCACGCGGCTCGGCTCCGCGCGCGTGCACGAGCTGTCGGGCAAGCCGCCGTCGACGGCCCCGAGCCTGTACAAGCTCGCGTGGCTGGCCGAGCACGAGCCGGAGGTGCTGCGGCGCACCGCCCTCGTGCTCGACGTGCACGGCTACCTCGCGCGCCTGCTGACCGGCACCCGGTCCACGAGCTGGGCCAGCGCCGACCCCCTGTCGCTGCTGGACATGCGGCACCTGCGGTGGTCGCCGGAGCTCGTCGCCGCCGCCGGGCTGGTGGTGGAGCAGCTGCCCGGCCTGGTGGCGCCCGGCGCCGCGCTCGGCGGCCTGGGCGCCGCGGCCGCCCGCCGCACCGGCCTGCCGGAGGGCCTGCCCGTGGTGGCCGGCGCCGGCGACGGCCAGTGCGCCGGGCTGGGCTCCGGAGCGCTGGTGCCCGGCCGGGCGTACCTGAACCTGGGCACGGCCCTGACGCTGGGCGTCCACTCCCCCGGCTACCGCTGGTCCGCCGCCTACCGCACGCTGGCCAGTCCGCTCGCCGGCGCGTACGTGCTGGAGGCGCTGCTGCCCTCCGGCGCGCTGTCGATCGGCTGGTTCCGCGACGCGCTGTCCGGGCTGACCGGCGAGCGGCGCGAGGAGCGCCTGGAGCGGCTGGCCGCCGACGTGCCCGCCGGCGCGCGCGGGCTGCTGTTCCTGCCGTACCTCAGCAGCGCCGAGACGCCGCACTGGGACCCGGACGCGCGCGGCGCGTTCGTCGGGCTCGCCGAGGAGCACGGGCGCGCCGAGATGTACCGGGCGGTGCTGGAGGGCCTGGCCTACGAGGAGCGGGCGAACCTGCACCTGCTGGAGCAGGACACCGGCACGGCCGTCGAGGAGGTCGTGGTCACGGGCGGCGCGGCCCGCTCCCCCCTGTTCACGCAGATCCTCGCCGACGTGCTGCAGCGCCGCGTCCTCGTCGCTCGCGAGCCGGAGACGACGGCCCTGGGCGCGGGCGTGCTCGCCGCGGCCGCGGTGGGCCTGACCGGCTCGACCGACCTGGGGGACGTGGTGGACGCCATGACCGGCACGGGCGCCGTCCTGGAGCCGGACCCGCGCCCGCGCGCGGTGTACGAGGAGGCCGCCGGCCTGCACGCGCAGCTGTACCCCCGGCTGCGGCCGCTGTTCCCCGGCCTGTCGCGCCTGCGCGGCGGGAGCGCCGGCGGCGGGACCGGCGCGCCCGCCTGACCGGCCCCCGCCCCGGCTACGCGGACCGGAGCGCCGGCGCCACCGTCGGCACCGGCACCACCGGCCGGGGGCCCCGGCCGCGGTCGGCGCGCGAGCGCTGCGCCAGGGCGGTCAGCAGCAGGGCGGACGGGTCCGCGGGCCGCTCGTCGCGCGAGCGACGGGCCTCCAGCCAGCCGCGCAGCCCGTCGGGGCGGTTGGTGATGACACCGTCCACGCCGAGCCGCACGACGTGGTCCCACAGCGCGGGCGCGTCCACCGTCCACGGCCAGACCCCCAGCCCGGCCCCGTGCAGGTCGGCGACCAGGCCCGGCCGGGTCACCAGCGCGGCCGCGCCCGGGTTGCACGCCACCACGCCGAGGTCGCGGCGCAGGGCCCGCGCCCGGGTGGTGGCGTCCACCGGCAGGTCGTCCACCAGGACGGCGAGGCGCACCCGCGGCGCCTGGTCGCGCACCCGGCGCAGGGTCAGGAGCTCGAAGCTCTGCAGGACCACCCGGTCCACGGCTCCCGCGCGGCGCACCTGCTGCAGGACGGCGGCGACCTGGGCGGGCGTCCACACCTCCTTCAGCTCCAGCAGCAGCTGAGCGCCGGGGTGCGCGGTGAGCAGGTCGAGCAGGTCGGCCAGCAGCGGCAGGCGCTGACCGCGGTAGGCGCCGGAGAACCACGAGCCGGCGTCCAGGCGCGCCAGGTCGGCGGCCGCCAGGTCGGCCACGCGCCCGCGGCCGTCGGTGGTGCCGTCGACGTCGGCGTCGTGGACGAGGACGACCGCGCCGTCGGCGGCCGGGCGCAGGTCGGTCTCCACCACGTCGGCGCCGGCGCGCAGCGCGGCCTCGAACGCGGCCAGGGTGTTCTCCGGCGCGACCGCGGAGTACCCGCGGTGGGCGATGACGAGCGGCGGGACGAGCGGCGGGACGAGCGGTGGCGGCCCGGCGGTGTCCCGGCGCTCGTCCACGGCGACCTCGGCTGGTCTCGGTCCGGTGCTGCAGCGGGCGCCGGAGGCTGGCACCGGCGCCGGTGACGCGCCGGTGGCGTACCCGAGCTGCATCGGCACGGGCGGCCCGGCGCTCGAGGCGCGTCCCCCTGGCGGGCGCGGTCGCTCACCCGGACGGCCCCGCGCGAGGCCCCGGAGCGTCAACCCGGCCGCCCGGGCGGCCGATGACCGTCCCGTGACCGCAGACCGCTGGGTGTCCGTCAGCTCCGCCCGCGCCGTCGCCGGCGACAGCGCCGGCACCGCCGCCGCGACCGCGCGCGCCGTCGAGGACGCCCGCGCCGGCCGGCCCGCCGCGCTGCTGCTCGTCATGGCCCGCTGGGACCTGGACCTGCACGCCGTGGCCCGCGGCGCGCAGGAGGCCGCCGGCGGCGCCGTCGTGGCCGGCACCAGCACCACCACCACGTTCGCGGGCGGGGCGGACGCGCCCGCCGACGTCGTCGTCACGGCGCTGGGCGGGCCGGGCCTGGAGGCGCGGGCCGCGGCCAGCACCGCCGCCGACCCGTTCGCGCGCGGCGCCGAGGTGGCCGCCGCCTGCCGCGGGGCCGAGCGCGCCCACGCCACCCACGTCCTGCTGCCCAACGGCACCGACGGCCAGCAGCAGGCGGTCGTGCGCGGCGCCTACTCCGAGCTGGGCCCGGGCGTGCCGATCGTCGGCGGCGGCTCCGACGGCGACCTCGTCGCCTTCCGCAGCTGGCAGCTGCTGGGCGGGCAGGTGCTGGAGAACGCCCTCGTGGGCGTCACCATCGCCACGGACCGCCCGCTGGGCGTGGGCGCCGCGCACGGCCTGCACCGCGTCGGGGACCCGCTGGTCGTCACCGACTCCGACGGCCTGACCGTGCGCGCCCTGGACGGCCGCCCCGCCCTGGACGTCTACCTGGAGCGCCTGTCGCAGCTGCTGGGCGAGGACTGCGGCGCGGCGTCGCTGGCGCCCGGGCGCCTGGCCGCGCTCGGCTACGCCCACCCGCTGGGCCTGGTGCGCCGCCGCCGCGAGGAGGTGCGCACCGTCACCGGCACGGACCCGGTCGCGCGCACGCTGTCGTTCGTGTCCGAGGTGCCGCTGGGCAGCCTCGTGCACGTCATGGCCGGCGACGAGGAGGAGATGGTCGCCGGCGCCGGGGAGGCCTGCGAGCAGGCGGTCGCCGCGCTGGAGGGGGCGGACCCGGTGGGCATGGTCGTCTTCAGCTGCGTGGCGCGCCGCGAGCTGCTCAGCAGCACCGGTCACGTGCGCGAGGCCCGCTCGGCGCTGACCGCCGCCGCCACGGACGACGTGGTCCTGTCGTACAGCTGCGGGGAGATCGCGCGGGTCTCGGGCGCGGCGGGCTGCCACAACCAGACCGTCGTCGCCCTGGCGCTGTGAGCGGCGCGCGCAGCGCCGCCGAGGGCGCCGCGGTCGCAGCCGGTCTGCAGCAGGGCCTGCAGCTGGTGGAGCTGCTGGCCGCGCTGTCGCACGCCGGCGGCCCGGAGCGGATGGCGCAGCGCGCGGTGCAGTGGATCGCCGAGCAGCTGGACTGCGAGGTGGCCGCCGTCGTCGAGGGCGACCGCGCGCTGGCGGCGCTCGGCGTGGTCGCCGGACCGGCCGGCGAGGCCGTCGTCACCGCCCTGGGCGTGGACCCCGGGGCACCGGCGCGGCTGGCGGGGATGAGCGACGTGGACGTGGCCTCGGCCCCCGTGCCCGCCGAGGCGGCCGGCCCGGACACCGCCACCGGTGCGGCCCGGCTGGTCGTCGCGCGCGCCGAGGAGCCCTTCGACGCCGCCGAGCGGCTGCTGCTGCTGGGCACCGGCCGCCTGCTGGGGCAGGCGGTGCAGGCCGCGCGGGCGCTGCTGCGCGAGCGCGAGGCGCGCCGGCGCGGCGAGGAGCTGGCCCGCGAGCGCGAGGAGCTGCTGCGGACCCTGCGCGAGCGCGAGCTGGTCCTGAGCACCCTGCTGACCCTGCAGCGGGCCGTGTCGCACCGGTGGGCGCTGGAGGAGCTGCTGGACCTGCTGTGCGACGGCGCGCAGACCGTGCTGGGCGGGGACGCCGTCGCGGTCGTGCTGGAGAACCCGCTGCGCGCCGCGGCCGGGTGCACCGGCGAGCGCCTGGAGGTGCGCGCGGTGCGCCGCGGGGACGGCGCCCCCGACTGCCCCGACGTCCTGGAGCACGCCGCGCGGGCCGTCGACGCCGGCAGCGAGGTCTCCGGCGAGCACGGCGGGTGCCGGTGGCGCGCCGCGCCCGTGCGCGCGCAGGGCCGCCCGGTGGGCGCCCTGCTGCTCCTCGACGGACCCGCCACGGCCGAGCCGGCGGCCCGGCACCTGCTGACGACGTTCACCGAGCAGGCCAGCGTGGCCCTCAACGACGTCTACACCGAGCGCAGCCTGCAGGAGTCGTACTACGACCAGCTGACGCGGCTGCCCAACCGGGCCCTGTTCCTGGACCGGCTCGCGGCGGCGCTGGCGGCGCACGAGCGCGACGGCGGGGCGCTGGCCCTGCTGTACCTGGACCTGGACGGGTTCAAGGCCGTCAACGACCGCTACGGCCACGAGGCCGGCGACGCGGTGCTGCGCGCGTGCGCGGACCGGGTGCGCGACTGCCTGCGCCAGGACGACACCGCCGCGCGGCTGGGCGGCGACGAGTTCGCGGTGGTGCTGCGGGGGGCCGACCTGGCCGCCGCGCAGCAGGTCGCCGAGCGGCTGGTGGCCCGGCTGCGCCAGCCCGTCGAGCACGAGGGGCACGCGCTGAGCGTGGGCTGCAGCGTGGGCGTGGCCGCGCCCGGGCACGAGGGGACGGTGGGCACCACGCTGCTGCGCGACGCCGACACCGCCATGTACGAGGCCAAGCACGGCACCTGCCGCCCCGCCGAGCCGGGCCGCGCCCGGGTGGAGGTGTTCCGGCGCTCGCTGCACGAGGCGCGCGCGGACCGGCTGGAGCTGGAGGCCGACCTGGAGGGCGCGGCCGCGCGCGGGGAGCTGGTGCTGCACCACCAGCCGGTCGTGCGGCTGGCCGACGGGCGCACCACCGGCGTGGAGGCGCTGGTGCGCTGGCAGCACCCGCGACGCGGCCTGCTGGGGCCGGACCGGTTCATCGGGGCCGCCGAGCGCAGCGGGGCGATCGCCGAGGTGGGCCGCTGGGTGCTGGCCACGGCGTGGGGGGGGGGGGGGGGGGGGGGGGGGGGGGGGGGGCGGGGGGGGGGGCGGCGGGGGGGGGGGGGGGGGGGGGGGGGGGGGGGGGGGGGGGGGGGGGGGGG
>NZ_JBJLSH010000071.1:0-12941 GCF_050871905.1 Kineococcus haloalkalitolerans | reverse complement strand
CCGCCAGCGTTCGTCCTGAGCCAGGATCAAACTCTCCGAAGAAAAAACCATACGGTCTCACGACCAACGGCCTTCCAAACCATCGAGCAAACCCAGGCATCGAAACCCCCACCCCCCTGGCGAGGAGAGCGGAGGACAACACCAAAGGAAAACCCACGACCACCACACGCACACAAAGCACGCCGATGACCACGGGGGTTACAACATTGGCATCAACACTTGGCACACTGTTGAGTTCTCAAGAACCGGACGCCTTCGACCCGACCGCTCTGTGGCGGTCCAGGCTCGGGGGCTTGGTCCTTCCATCTTAACCGACCCGCGGGCCGGCCCGGACACTCGATCTCCATCGGCTGGTGAGGCGCGCACTGAAGCGCCCTCGCGGGCTGATCTTGTCGGGAGTCCGATCACCTCTCGCGGGGACCGGCCGCTTCTGCGTCCGTTCCTCCCCGGCGGGGTGTGACGACTACGTTAACCAGAGGTCAGCAGCGGGTCAAATCCGTGCGTCGACTCCCCCTCCTCGGCGGTGCGCGACCCCACGTGGGCGTCCAGCCGGTCCGCCAGCGCCCGGACGGCCCGGCGCAGCGGGCTGCGCGGCGCCACCTCGACCAGGCTGCGCCCGGCCAGGGCGGCGCGGTCGGCCGCGTCGTCCTCCGGCAGCAGGACCACGTCCTCCGCGCCGGCGAAGCGCCGCAGCGTGCGGCGCACCGCGCGCTCGGGGTCGCTGCCCACCGCGGCGGCGCGGACCCTCCCCACCACGGGGACCGCCGGGGTCGCCGGGCAGAGGTCGCCCAGGCGCTGCCACGTCCGCACCCACCGCTGCAGCCCCACGGGGTCGCCCGCACCCACGACGAGCAGCACGTCGACGCCCTCCAGGACCTGCAGGAACGCGGTGTCGCGGCCCTCGTCCTCCTCCAGCCCCGCCGGCAGGTCCAGCACCACCCAGTCCGCGCACACGGCGGCGACGTCCAGAACCCGGCGCAGCGCGGCGGGACGGACCTCCGCGCGACGCCACGGGTCCGGTGAGCCGCTCAGGAGCGACGCACCCGGCAGCACCTCCGGCGCCAGGGCCGTCAGCGCCGCGGCGTCCAGCCGGCCCGAGGTCGCGGCCCGCACGGCGGCCAGCAGGCCCGGCGCGTCGTCCAGCACCCCCAGCAGCTGGGCCGCGCTGGCCCCGCGCACGTCGAGGTCCACCAGCAGGGAGCACGACCCGGCCGTGGCCAGCTCGGCCGCCAGGTTGACGGCCAGGGTCGTCCTGCCCGCCGACCCGACGGGACCCCACACCGCCACCGACCTGCCCCGCGCGGCGACCGGGGCCCCGGCCTGCCCGTCGAACGTGGCCCTCGTGGGGACCGCGGTGCCCGGCACCCCGTCCCCCGGGGCGGTGCCGTCCCCGCCGACCGCGGCCACCGCCGTCAGCACCCGGCGGGCGAGGGCCTCCGGGGTCTCCGCGGCGCGGGCGACGTGGTGCGCGCCCCGCTGCGCCCAGCGCCGCTGCGCGGCCTCGCCGGCGGCACCGTCCGGGACGAGCACCAGGAGGGCGACGCCGTGCTCCCGCAGCACCGCCACGGTCTCGCCGTCCGCGCCCGGGAGGTCGTCGCCCAGGACCACGGCGCGGCCCAGCCCGGCGGCCGCGGCCGCGAGCACCTCCGCCAGGTCGGCGCAGCGGCGCGTGACGACCAGGTCGCGGCGCGCCCCGCTCCAGGCGGCGGCCAGGGCGGCCTCGCCGGGACCGGGCACCGCCAGCAGCACGCCCGTCGTCACCGGCCCGCCCCCGCCGCGGCGGCACCGGGCACCGGCACGAGCGAGACCTCGGCGTCCACGGCCAGGGCCTGCAGCGCGCGCGGCAGCGTCGCCGGGCCCAGCAGCACCCGCACCTCGGCCGCGCGGGTCGCCCCGAGGCCCCCGGTGAGCGAGCGCACCCCGGCCACGTCGGCGGCCTCCGCGAGCAGCTCCGGCTCGGGCAGCGCACCGCGCTCGGCCGGGTCGGCGGGCCAGGTGACCCACACGTCCACCCGGCCGCCCTCGACGACCTCCTCGTCGGGCACCGCGCCCACCGGCAGCGCGACCACGCGACCGCCCACGTCGGCGCCGCCGCCGAGGGCGCCGCGGGGCAGCAGCTCCCCCGACCCCAGGCCCCGCAGGGCCACCACGCCCGGCGCGAGGAGCTGCTCCGCGCTCACGTACGCGTCCGCCGTCGCCGGGTCCAGGCGGACCTGGACGGCCCGCAGGTCCTCCGCGGTCAGCGCGGTCCCGGCACCCACCGGGCGGGCGAGCGCCCAGACGGCCTCCGTGCCGCGCGCCTCGGCGACCGCGCGACCGCCCAGGACGACCGAGCCCAGCACGAGGGCGACCCCGACCAGGAGACGGGGGTCGCGCCAGGACGGCGGCGCGAGCCGGCGGGCCCGGCCGGCGGGGGCCCAGGACGCCACCGGGGCCGCGTGCGGGGCCGGCGCGCTCACGAGCGCACCCGGCCCGCGGTGCGGGGACCGGGCCGCGGGTGGCGACGGGGACGGGACACGGGGACCTCCAGCTCGACGGGCCCGGGCGGGCCGCGGGTGCCGGGGACCCGGCCGTCACGATGGTGGGGTCCGCGGCGCGACGGCCCGGTCCGTCGTCCACAGGGCACCCGGACGGCCCAACCGCGGGCCCGGTCGCCGTGGAAGGATGCGGGCGCCAGCCCCGCGCCCCGCGTCGGGGCTCCGGCACCGCACCGTCCCACCCCGCACCACCCCGCCGCGCCCTGCACCCGCAGCGCGCCCCGAGAGACCGGGAGGTCGTCCGTGACAGCCCGCTTCCTGCCCCTGGCGGACGTCGCCGAGATGCTGGCGATCTCCTCGGCGCAGGCCTACGCCCTCGTGCGCAGCGGCGACCTGCCGGCCATCAAGGTGGGCGGTCGTGGCCAGTGGCGGGTCGAGGAGTCGGTCCTCGAGGCGTTCATCGCCCGCATGTACGAGCAGACGGCCCGCGAGACCGGGCACCACCACACCGCCCGCTGACCCGCCCGCTCACCCCGGCAGCTCCTCGACGCTGAGGAGCGCGCCGAACGGCACCGTCGTCACCGCGCCTCGCGCACCGCCCGGCGAGGCTCCCGCGGCCGCCGGCGGTCCACCGCTGACGTCGAGGTGGTCGCGGCCCACCCGCGCGATGCACCCGCGCACGTCCTGCGCGCGGGTGCGCACCAGCACCGGCTCGGGCCCCAGCAGCGCCCGGACCGCGAGCAGCAGCGGGCGCGGACGCCCGCCGGCCCCGGCCGTCGGCAGGGAGAAGCGCTCGACCCCCCGCGCCAGCGCGACCGCCGCCGCGGGCACCAGCACCTGCCGCGGCGGTGCCCCCGCGCCCGGGGTCGCCGCGCGCAGGAGCACCCAGTCGTCACCGGCGTCCAGGCACCGGCCCACGAGCCAGCCGCCGTCGAGCAGCTGCAGCGCCACCTCGCCCCGGGTGGCCAGGACCCGCTGGGTCCAGCCGACCTCCGCGGCGTCGCGCAGGGCCCGGTCGGCGACCTCCGCCTCCAGGTCCTCCCGCTCCGCCTGCGCCGCGCGCCCGGACAGGTCCGCGAAGAGCTCGTCCCAGCGCACGGTCCCACGCTACGGCCGATGACCGGCTGTCACCCGCGTGCGCCCGATCGGGCGGAGGAGCCGGTTCTCCGTGGCGCCGAGCGAGCTCCGGGCGCTACACATCGACCCCGAACGACACCAAACGACACCATCCGGCACTCAACGGTCCTCACCGGGGTCGTCCTGCGCCGAAGAGGAGAGATCGTGCCCACCGCTCCGTCCCGCCCGGTCCGCTCGTCGCGGGCGCCCGCCGGGCAGCGGCCGTCCGCGGTGCGCCTGGCGGCCGCCGCCGCGACCGGAGCCGCGCTCACGGCCCTCCCGCCCGCCGGCGCCACCGCCCTGCTGCTGGCGGCGCGACCCGCCCTCGCCGCCGCCGCGGGACCGGCCCGCAGCGGCGAGGACCTGCTCCTGGCCGCGGCGGCGCTGGCCGGCTCGCTCGTGCTCGCGCTGCTGACCGCGTCGGTCGCCAGTGCCGCGGTCGGGGAGCTGCGCGCCCTCCGCCACGGCCGGCGGCGCGCCCCGCGCGAGGTCGCCCGGCCCGTCGCGCGCGTCGTGGCGCTCCTCGTCGGCCTCGCCGTCGGGTCCGGCTCCGCCGCCGCCTCCGCCGCCCCGCGCACCCCGGACGCCGGGTGGGCCGTCGCGGCCACCGCCCCGGCGCTGCCCGGCGCGGGACTCGCGGACGACGCGGTGGACCTGGGCGGTGCGGTGCCCGAGGTGCTGACCGCAGCGGAGGCCGGCGTCCCCGACGCGGGGTGGGCCGCGGCGCGGGCCGTGCCGGTCGACCTGCCCGGCGCGCTGCGCGCGCCCGCACCGGCGCACGAGGCGGCGGAGCACGTCGTCCAGCGCGGCGACACGCTCTGGTCCCTGGCGGCCGGGCGCCTCGGGCCGGACGCCGCGGCCGGCGCCGTCCTCGCCGAGGCCCACCGCCTGCACGCCCTCAACACCGACGTCGTCGGCGCCGACCCCGATCGCCTGCTGCCCGGCCAGGTGCTCCGCCTGGGCTGACCCGGGCCCACCACCGCACCGGCCCCGACGGCCACCACCCCGCTGGACCCCCCGCCCGTCCCGTCCCCCAGGAGACCGCCGTGCCCACCGCGCTCGCCACCGCACCCGTCGCACCCGCCCCCGTCCTGCCGTCGCCCGCGCGGCCGCGCCTGCTGCGCCGGCCGGTGCCGCTCGCGGCACCGCCGCTCGTCGGCCAGCCGGGCGAGGTGCGGTCGATCTTCGGGCACGTCAGCGCCGGGCAGGGCGTGCTCCCCCTCGAGGTGCCCGACGCGGCGCGCCGACCGGTCCCGTCCGAGCTGCCCGAGCCCACCGACTGGACCCGGCGCTACGTGCACGTGCTGTTCGAGGTGCTCGCCGCGCGGCGCCCGCCGCAGCAGCTGCTGCGGGCCTGCTCCGCCGACGTCTACGCCTACGTGCAGCGCCGGGCCGTCCTCGTCGCCCAGACCGCCACCCGCGCACCCGCGCGAGCCGGCGCCCTCCACCGGGCCGTGCCCGCCCGACCGCCCGTGGTGGTGCGGGTCCTCGTCAGCCGACCCCTCGACGACGTCGTCGAGGCGTGCGCCGTCGTGCGCGACGGCGAGCGGCACCGCGCGGTCGCGCTGCGCCTGGAGGCCACCGGCACCCGCTGGCGGGTCACCGCGCTGGAGCTGTGACGCGACCGGCCGCGGCACCCCGAGGGGCACCGCGGCCGGGTCCGGTGGCTCTGCGTCCGGTGCGACCGGACGCGATCAGCTGCGCTCGCGCTCCGCGGCGCGGCGCTGGGCGCGGTTGCCCACCGCGGCGTCCGTGCTCGACTCGTCGCCGGCGTGGACCTCGACGTCGCCCTCGGCCGTGGGCGCCGTGTACTGCAGCTGCTGGTGCGCCGGCTGGGCGAACTGCTGCGCGGCCTGCCCGGCCACGGCCGCGGTGCCGGCCGCGGGCTGGACCTGCAGGCTGAACAGGTAACCGACCGACTCCTCCTTGATGGCGTCGGTCATCGCGAGGAACAGCTGGTAGCCCTCGCGCTGGTACTCCACCAGCGGGTCGCGCTGCGCCATCGCCCGCAGCCCGATGCCCTCCTGCAGGTAGTCCATCTCGTACAGGTGCTCGCGCCACTTGCGGTCCAGGACGGACAGGACGACGCGCCGCTCCAGGTCGCGCACCACGTCCGCGCCCAGCTGCTCCTCGCGGGCGTCGTAGCAAGCCTGAGCGTCACCGCGCAGCTCCTCCACCAGGCGCTCCACGGTCAGGTTGCCGCGACCGCCGGCGGCCTCCACGACCTCCTCGACCGTCACCGACACCGGGTACAGCGAGCGCAGCGCCTCCCACAGCGACTCCAGGTCCCAGTCCTCGCCGAAGCCCTCCGCGGCGGCCTCGGTGACGTAGCCGGCGACGGTGTCGTCGATGAAGTGGCGCACCTGCTCGTGGAGGTCCTCGCCCTCGAGCACCTTGCGGCGCTCGGCGTAGATGACCTCGCGCTGGCGGTTGAGGACGTCGTCGTACTTCAGGACGTTCTTGCGGATCTCGAAGTTGCGGGCCTCGACCTGGCCCTGGGCGCTCTGGATGGCCCGCGAGACCATCTTCGACTCGATGGGGACGTCCTCCGGGATGCCCGTGCGGGTCAGGAAGGTCTCCACCAGCGCCGCGTTGAACAGGCGCATGAGGTCGTCGGTCAGCGACAGGTAGAACCGCGACTCGCCCGGGTCGCCCTGGCGGCCCGAGCGGCCGCGCAGCTGGTTGTCGATGCGCCGCGACTCGTGCCGCTCGGTGCCCAGCACGTACAGCCCGCCGAGGTCGCGGACCTCGTCGTGCTCGGCCTGCACCGAGGCCTTGGCCTGCTCCAGCACCTCCGGCCAGGCCGCCTCGTACGCCTCCGGGTCCTCGTCCACGTCCAGGCCGCGGTCCTTCATCGCCTGCACGGCGAGGAACTCCGCGTTGCCGCCCAGCATGATGTCGGTGCCGCGGCCGGCCATGTTCGTGGCGACGGTGACCGCACCGCGGCGGCCGGCCTGCGCGACGATCGCGGCCTCGCGCTCGTGCTGCTTCGCGTTGAGGACGGTGTGCTCGATCCCGGCCTTCTCCAGCAGCTTCGACAGGTACTCGCTCTTCTCCACGCTCGTCGTGCCGACCAGCACCGGCTGGCCCGTCGCGTGGTGCTCGGCGATGTCCTCCACGACCGCGTTGAACTTGGCGACCTCGGTCTTGTAGACGAGGTCGGCCTGGTCCTTGCGGACCATCTCGCGGTTCGTCGGGATCGGCACGACGCCCAGCTTGTAGGTGGACTGGAACTCCGCGGCCTCCGTCATGGCCGTCCCGGTCATCCCGGACAGCTTGTCGTACATGCGGAAGAAGTTCTGCAGCGTGATCGTCGCCAGCGTCTGGTTCTCGTTCTGGATCGGCACGCCCTCCTTGGCCTCGATGGCCTGGTGCATGCCCTCGTTGTAGCGGCGGCCGGCGAGGATGCGGCCGGTGTGCTCGTCGACGATGAGGACCTCGCCCTTGGGCGAGACGACGTAGTCCTTGTCGCGCTTGAACAGCTCCTTGACCTTCACGGCGTTGTTGAGGAAGCCGACCAGCGGGGTGTTCACCGACTCGTAGAGGTTGTCGATGCCGAGCAGGTCCTCGACCTTCTCGATGCCCGACTCGGTCACGCCCACCGTGCGCTTCTTCTCGTCGACCTCGTAGTCGACGTCCTTGGTGAGCCGGCGGGCGATCTTGGCGAACTCCGTGTACCACTTCGTCGGCTGGTCGGCCGGGCCGGAGATGATGAGCGGGGTGCGGGCCTCGTCGATGAGGATCGAGTCCACCTCGTCGATGACGGCGAAGTGGTGGCCGCGCTGGACCATCTCGGCCGTCGACCACGCCATGTTGTCGCGCAGGTAGTCGAAGCCGAACTCGTTGTTCGTGCCGTAGGTGATGTCGGCCGCGTAGGCCTGGCGCCGCTCGTCCGGGCGCATCCGGGACAGGATGCAGGAGCTGGTGAGGCCCAGGAAGCGGTAGACGCGGCCCATCAGGTCGCTCTGGTACTCGGCGAGGAAGTCGTTGACCGTGATGACGTGCACGCCCTCGCCGGTCAGGGCGTTGAGGTACGCCGGCAGCGTCGCCACGAGGGTCTTGCCCTCACCGGTGCGCATCTCGGCGATGTTGCCCTGGTGCAGCGCCGCGCCGCCCATGAGCTGCACGTCGAAGTGGCGCTGGCCCAGCGTGCGCCGGGAGGCCTCGCGCACGACCGCGAACGCCTCCGGCAGGAGCGCGTCGAGCGTCTCCCCGGCGGCCAGGCGCTCCTTGAAGCGGTCGGTCTCGCCGCGCAGCTCCGCGTCGGACATCGCGCGGAAGTCGTCCTCGAGCGCGTTCACCTGCCCGGCGATGCGGTGCAGACGCTTGACGACGCGGCCCTCGCCCGCGCGCAGGACCTTCTCGACGATGGCAGGCACGACGCCACTGTAGTCGCGCGGCCCGCGGCGCAGAGCACCGACGGGACGAACACCGTCGCGGTGCGTGACTCAGCGGTCATCGAGGGTCATCGCCTCACGCGGAGGTCGCGGTGCTCGGCACCGCCGGCGGATCAGCGCTGCACACCCAGCAGACGGCGCAGCTCGCTCGGGCGCACCGCCCGCACCGGCGCGGGGGCGGGCGGCACCCCGGTCGGGGACGGCTCCACGGGCGCCGCACCGCCGTCCACGTCCCCGTCCACCTCCCCGTCCACGTCGTCCCCCGCGCGCGCGAAGCCCGCCTCCAGGGCGGCGGCCACCGACCCGGCGGCCTCCGCGGCCGACACCAGCACGAGCTCGGCCGCCGGCGCGGGCACCCCGAGCAGGTACCCCTGGGCCTGCGCGCACCCCAGCTCCCGCAGCGCACCCGCCTGGTCGGCCCGCTCCACACCCGCCGCGCCGACCCGCAGGCCCAGCGCTCTCGCCAGCCGCACCAGCGCCCCCACCGCCGGCGCCACCTCCTGCGCGCGCTCGCCGGCCAGGGCCGCCACCAGCGACCCGTCGAGCTTCACCCCGTCCAGCGGCAGGGTGCGCAGCGGCGCCAGCGCCCCCTCGTCCAGCACCGCCCCCGGCTGCCCGGCGGTCACCGCGGCACCCACCCCGTCCACGACGAGGCACGCCCCCGTCTGGCGCAGGCGGTGCAGGCGCGCGCGCAGCAGGTCGTCGTCACCCGCCGGGCCGGCCGCTGCGCCCCCACCGGGGCCGGCACCCGCCAGGACCGGCACGAGCGCGGCCGGCAGCTCCAGCACCAGGGCCGCCGGGTCAAGCCCGGCCGCCACCACCGCCGCGCGCACGTCGTCGGCCGCCGAGCGCGACAGGGCGTGCGCCGCCGACAGGTTCACCGACACCCGGAAGCCCGGCACCCGACGGCACCAGCGCGCCGCGTCCTCGCACGCCCGGTGCAGCACCCAGCGCCACAGCCGGTCCGCCGCCGGCGAGCGCTCCGCACCGGTCAGGAACGTCGCGGCGTCCAGCAGCCCCCGCGCCGGGTGCCGCCAGCGCAGCAGGGCCTCGGCCCCCACCACGGCGCCGTCGGCCAGCCGCACCACGGGCTGGTAGGCCAGCTCGAACTCCCCGCGCTCCACCGCGCCGGCCAGGTCGGACTCCAGCTGCCGGCGCAGGGCGTCGGCGTCGGCCAGGCGGGCGCTCCAGACGGCCACGCCCCCGGTCGCCCCCGGCGCACCGCCGCCCTCCCCGCCCGCGGCGCGGTCGGCGCCGTCGCGGGCGCTGAGCACGGCGCTGTCCGCGCGGCGCAGCAGCTCCGCGGCGCCCACCTCGCCGTCGGCGACCGCCACCCCCGCGCGGCAGCCGACCCGGACGGCGCGCCCGTCCAGCTCCCACGGCTCCAGGAGGCTCTCGCGCGCGCGCTGCGCCACCCGCAGCGCGGCCCGCAGGGGGTCCTCGTCGCGCACCACGACGGCGAACTCGTCCGCCCCCAGTCGCGCCGCCACGTCGTCGCCGCGCAGGCAGCGGCGCAGCCGGGCGGCCGCGCGCTGCAGCACCGCGTCACCGGCGGCGTGCCCGAGGGAGTCCTTGACGGCCTGGAGCCCGTCCAGGTCCAGGAACAGGACCGCCGCGCCCAGGCCGTCGGTGGCCCGGGCCGCCAGCGCCACCTCCAGGCGGCGCAGCAGCGCGGCCCGCGTCGGCAACCCCGTCAGCGGGTCGCTCGCGGCCTGCTCGGCCGCGCGCACCGTGTCGGCGTGGCTGAGCGCGGTGCTCGCGTGCTCGGCGAAGGCGCGCAGCACCGTCGCCGCGACCGCGTCCAGCGGGGCGTCGGCGGCGGCCACGAGCGCCCCGACGCCGCGGCCGTTGACGTGCACGGCCGCGGCCGCCGGCGCGCCGTGCCCGCCCACGGACAGGCCGAACCCGCCCAGACCGCCCGCGGCGGCGACCGCGGCCGGCTCCGCCAGCACCGGGGAGCCCACGGCGGCGACCACCCGCAGCTGCATCCCGGCGCGCGGGTCGGCCAGCACCAGCGTCACGGCGCGCCCGTCGAGCAGCTGCGAGGAGCTCCTCGCCAGCTGCAGCAGCAGCTCCGGCAGCGGCCGGCGGCTGGAGACGGCCCGCTGGAAGCGCACCGAGGTGGTCAGGACCTGCTCGCGCTGGCGCAGGGCCTGCTGCAGGCGGTGCAGCTCCGCGGCGCCCCGCTCGTCCTGCTGCTGCTGCCAGCGCTCGCGCTCGCGGCCGTGCCGGCCCAGCACCACCAGTGAGGCGGCCCGCGCCACCAGCGCGGCGACCGTCAGGTCGCGGGAACGCCCGCCCGGCGAGCCCTCCGCCCGGCCGAGCACCAGGTGCAGCGCCAGGTCCGGGACGGCGACGACCTCCGCGCGCACCCGGCCCAGCCCCGGCACCGCGAAGGACCCGCCGCGGTCGCGCACCACGCGCGCCAGCCCGCGCTGCGGGTCGCCGGCCGCGCCCAGGCCCACCCCGGCGTGCACGTGCCCGCCCTCGCACACGGCGGCGACGTCGGCGTCGGCGAGGTCGGCGAGCAGGCCGGCGGCGCGCACCAGCACCTCGCGCTCGGTGGTCGCCTCCCCCAGGTGGTCGAGGACGTGCTCCAGCAGCGCAGCGGCCTGCTCGAGACCGTCGGGTGTCACCGCGGAGACGTCCACCCGCCGTTCCTCGGGACGCCGGGGGCTCGCGTTGAGGCGGTCGCGGCGATCCGACCCGAACGCGCCAGCCGACCGGGTGACCCGCTCACCCCGCGCCCCCCGGCACCGCCACCTCGGCGGCGAGCGCACCGGCCAGGTCGCCGCGGTCGGCGACCTCCGTGCGGACGCAGCCCAGCCACCCCGCCAGGTCCGCCAGCTCCGCGGCCAGCGCCGCGGCGACCTCCCCCGGCGCCGGCGCGACCGGGCGCGCGCCCCGCCCCGGCGGCGCGGGCGGCTCAGCCCACGCCGCCAGGACCCGCAGCACCGGGCCGCCCGGCGCGGCGCGGTCGTTCTTCAGGTCCACGCGGGCGGCGACGCGCTCGCCCAGCAGGAACGGCGTCACGTAGTAGCCGTGGACCCGCAGGTGCGCGGGGACGTAGAACTCCAGCCGCACCCGCGCCCCCAGCAGCTCCTCGGTGCGCTCGCGGTGCCACACGAGCGGGTCGAACGGGGTCAGCAGCGCCCGGGCGGCCACGCGCGGGGCCACCGCCGCGTGCCAGCGGTAGGCGGGGCGCCGCTGCGCCGAGGCCCAGCCGCGCACCCGGACCGGCACCAGCTCGCCGGCCTCGACCAGCTCGGCGACCGCGCGCCGCGACTGCTCCGGGCGCAGCCGGAAGTAGTCGCGCAGGCTGGGCTCGGTCGCCACGCCCGTGGCGCGCGCGGCGGTGCGCACCAGCTCCCGCACCGCCTCGGCCGGGTCCGGGTCGGGCGCGGCCAGGACGTCCGGCGGCAGCACCCGCTCGGGAAGGTCGTAGCGGCGCTCGAACTGCGCGGTGCGGCCCGCCGAGGTCAGCCGCCCGGCGAAGAACAGGTGCTCGCAGGCCCGCTTGACCGCGCTCCAGTTCCACCCCCAGTGCTCGCCCGGGCGTCCCGCGCCCGGCGCCAGCGCCGCCTCCAGCTCGCGGGCCGTGCGCGGGCCGTGCGCGGCGACGTGGGCGACGACCTCTTCCAGCAGCCGCGGCTGCTCGAGGGCGACGCTGCGGACGCTGCCCCACGCGTCCTGGTCCGCTCGCGCCATCCGCCAGCGCAGCAGCCGGTGGGTGGCGGGGCTGACGTAGGACGCCTCGTGGGCCCAGTACTCCACCAGGGCGCGCGGGCGGCGGTGGGCGGCGGCGTCCACCGCCGCCACCGGGTACGGCCCCAGGCGGCTGAAGAAGGGCAGGTAGTGGCTGCGGCACAGCACGTTGACGCTGTCGATCTGCACCACCCCGAGGCGCTCGACGACCCGGCGCACGTGCGCCGGGCCCGGGCTGGCCGGCCGGCGCCGGCTGAAGCCCTGGGCCGCCAGCGCGGCGCGGCGCGCCTCGGTGGCGGTGACCTCCTCCACGACCGCCGCCGTCAGGACAGCTCGACGATCTTCTCGCGCACGGCGTAGACGACGGCCTCCATGCGCGAGTGCAGCTGCAGCTTCTCCAGGAGGTTGCGCACGTGGTTCTTCACGGTGTTCTCGCTGATGCCGAGCTGGCCGGCGATCTCCCGGTTGGCCATCCCGCGGGCCAGCAGCCGCAGCACGTCCAGCTCGCGCGGGCTCAGCCGCGGCGCCCCGGCCGCGCCCAGGACGCGCTCCTCGTCGCGGCGGCGCATCGCGGCGAACTCCCCCAGCAGCAGGCCCGCCATGCGCGGGGTGATGAGGGACTCCCCCGCCACGACGGCGCGCACCGCGTCCGCCACCTCCTCGGCGGGCACGTCCTTGAGCAGGTAGCCGCTGGCGCCGGCGCGGACGGCGCCGAACAGGTCGTCCTCCTCCTCCGAGGAGGTGAGGATGAGGATGCGGGTCGAGGGGGCCGCGGCCTTGATGTCGGCGCAGGCGTCGATGCCGCCGCGGCGGGGCATGCGCACGTCCATCAGCACCACGTCCGGCAGCAGCTCCTCCACGCGGGCCAGGGCCTCCTGCCCGTCACCGGCCTCGCCGACGACCTCGATGTCGTCCTCGGTGGACAGGACCATCTGCAGGCCGCGCCGGTACAGGGAGTGGTCGTCGACGACGACGACGCGCACGGGGGCGGTCGCAGCGCCCGGCAGCTGGCTCGTCACGGGTCCCCCTCGTCCGGTACCGCCCGGCGGCCGCGGCCGGGGTCGCCGATCATGGCACGCCGGGCGCGGCGCGCCACTCGACCGGGCTGGTCGGCCGGGCTGCTCGGCCGGCCACCGGCGGTGGCACGGGCCGCGCCCCGCGGGGGCGTCCCGGGGGGGCGAGCGGGTGCGGGTGGACGCGGTGGGGGTCCGCCTGGTCCGAGGCGACCCACCGGCCCCGGCGGGGC
>NZ_JBJLSH010000070.1:0-13483 GCF_050871905.1 Kineococcus haloalkalitolerans | reverse complement strand
CCCCCCCCCCCCCCCCCCCCGCGCCCCCCCCCCCCCCCCCCCCCCCCCCCCCCCCCCCCCCCCCCCCCCCCCCCCCCCCCCCCCCCCCCCCCCCCCCCCGCCGGCGGGCTGGCGGCGCAGGTAGATGCGCCGGTGGCGCGTGTCGGTGACCGAGCGGGTGGAGTGGGGCAGGTCCTCCACGACGTGGAACTCGTAGCCGAGGTGCGCGCCGAGGGCCTCCACGTGCCGCTCGGTCAGCGGCCCGCCGGGGTGGGCGACGGCGCCGAGCAGCCGGGCGGCGGCCTCCTCGACGTCGGCGAAGAAGTTGCCACGCTCGCGCATGCTGCGGCGCAGCTCGACGTTGGCGGTGCGCGCCCGCTCGGGGGTGGCCGCGCGCTCGTGGGCGCGGCGCACCAGCTCCTCGTGCAGGCCGACCAGCGCCTCCAGCAGCTCCACCTGGGTGCGCTTGCCGGGGCGGACCACCGGCAGGCCGAGCGTGGCGTACAGGGGGGAGCGCTGCGCGCGCTCCAGGCGGATCTCCAGGTCGGCGCGGCGGCTGGGCGGCTCGGGGGCCAGCAGGTCGGACAGGCCGACGCCCAGCTCCGCCGCCAGCGCCTGCAGCAGCGACAGCCGCGGTTCGCGCCGGCCGTTCTCCAGCAGCGACAGGCGCGAGGCGGAGCTGCCCACGGCACCCGCGACGTCCTCCAGGGTCCGGCCGGCCGCGGTGCGCAGGTGCCGCAGGCGGCGGCCGAGAGTGATGAGGTCCGTTCCGGGGGCGACTTCCGGCATCCCTGCACGCTAGGGCAAGAACCGCGGTTCTTGCGGGCGTTCGGGGGCTCCCGCGGCGTGCAGGAACGGCCAACCTCTCTCCACGGCACCCCGCCGGGACGACACCGATGTCAGCACCGACCGTGAGGAGCAGTCGTGACGAACACCGTGGACCGCGAGGTCGCCGCGCTGGACCTGGCCGTGCGCACCCTGCCGCCGCCGCAGCCGAGCGCCGAGCAGCTGCGCACCGCCTGGGAGACCGACCTGCGCTGGGCCGGCGTGCGCCGCGACTACACCGCCGAGGACGTGGTGCGCCTGCGCGGCCGCGTCGTCGAGGAGCACACCCTGGCCCGCCTCGGAGCGGAGCGCCTGTGGCAGCTGCTGCGCACCCGCCACCACGTGCCCGCCCTGGGCGCGCTGACCGGCGGGCAGGCCGTGCAGATGGTCCGGGCCGGCCTGGAGGCCGTCTACCTGTCCGGCTGGCAGGTCGCCGCCGACGCCAACCTGGCCGGGCAGACCTACCCCGACCAGTCGCTGTACCCGGCGAACTCCGTGCCGGCCGTCGTGCGCCGGATCAACAACGCGCTGCTGCGCGCGGAGGGGATCGAGTGGGCCGAGACGGGCCAGCCGTCCGGCACCTGGTGGACCGCGCCGGTCGTCGCCGACGCCGAGGCCGGTTTCGGCGGCCCGCTCAACGCCTTCGAGCTGATGAAGCAGATGATCGCCGCCGGCGCCGCGGGGGTCCACTGGGAGGACCAGCTGGCGGCTGAGAAGAAGTGCGGCCACCTCGGCGGCAAGGTCCTCGTGCCCACCGCGCACCACGTGCGCACCCTGAACGCCGCGCGGCTGGCGGCCGACGTCCTGGGCGTGCCCACCCTCGTCGTCGCCCGCACCGACGCGCTGGCCGCGACCCTGCTCACCAGCGACGTGGACGAGCGGGACCGGGAGTTCTGCACCGGCGAGCGCACGGGCGAGGGGTTCCACCGGGTGCGCTGCGGGCGCGAGGCGGCCATCGCCCGCGGGCTGTCCTACGCCCCCTACGCCGACCTGCTGTGGGTGGAGACCGGGACCCCCGACCTCGGGTTCGCGCGGGAGTTCGCGCAGGCCGTCCACGCCGAGCACCCGGACCGGGTGCTCGCCTACAACTGCTCACCGTCGTTCAACTGGCGCGCCGCCCTGGACGACGGGCAGATCGCCCGGTTCCAGGACGAGCTGGGCGACCTGGGCTACAAGTTCCAGTTCATCACCCTGGCCGGGTTCCACGCCCTGAACCACTCGATGTTCGAGCTGGCCCGCGGGTACGCCCGCGGCGGCATGAGCGCCTACGTCGACCTGCAGCAGCGCGAGTTCGACGCCGTCGAGGACGGCTACACCGCCGTGCGCCACCAGGCCGAGGTCGGCACCGGCTACTTCGACCGCGTCACCCGGGCCCTGTCCCCCGACGCGGAGACCACCGCGCTGGCGGGGTCCACCGAGACCGAGCAGTTCCGCTGACGAGCCCGACGAGCTGAGGAGGACGACGATGCGACGCACCGACGTGGAGGTCCTGGGCGAGCTGCGCCCGCGCTACCGGGAGGTCCTGACCCCCGACGCCCTGGCCCTGGTGGCGCTGCTGCACGACGCCTTCGCCGGCCGCCGCGCCGACCTGCTCGCGCAGCGGCAGCGGCGCACCGAGCGGCTGCTGTCCGGCGAGGAGCGGCTGGGGTTCCGCCCCGAGACCCGGCACGTGCGCGAGGACCCGCGCTGGCGGGTGCCGCCGCCCGCGCCCGGGCTGGAGCGCAGGCACGTGGAGATCACCGGGCCGCCCACGCGCGCCATGACGGTCAACGCGCTGAACTCCGGCGCCGACGTGTGGATGGCCGACTTCGAGGACGCCACCGCGCCCACGTGGGCCAACGTGGTGGAGGGTCAGCTGAACCTCCTCGACGCCCTGGACCGGCGCATCGACTTCACGACCCCCGAGGGCAGGGAGTACCGGCTGGGCGAGCACCTGCCGACGATCGTCGTCCGCCCGCGCGGCTGGCACCTGGTCGACAAGCACGTCCGGGTCCGCGGCGCGTCCGTGGCCGGCGCGCTGCTGGACGCCGGGCTGTACCTGTTCCACGGCGCCCGGCGGCAGGTCGCCGCGGGGCGAGGGCCGTACTTCTACCTGCCCAAGCTGGAGTCGGCGGCCGAGGCGCGCCTGTGGCACGACGTGTTCCGCTGCGCGGAGGAGGCGCTGGACCTGCCCCGCGGCACCGTGCGCGCCACCGTCCTCGTCGAGACGCTGCCGCTGGCGTTCGAGGCCGAGGAGGTCCTGCACGCCCTGGGCCCGTACGCGGCGGGGCTGAACGCCGGGCGCTGGGACTACCTGTTCAGCGTCGTGAAGAACCGGCGCACCGACCCGGCGGCCGCGCTGCCGGACCGCTCCCGGCTGACCATGACGGTGCCGTTCATGCGGGCCTACACCGGACTGCTGGTGCGCACCTGCCACCGCCGGGGGGCGGTGGCGATCGGCGGGATGGCCGCGGCCGTGCCCTCCAAGAAGGACCCGGCGGCCACGGAGCGGGCGCTGGCCGCGGTGCGCGCCGACAAGGACCGCGAGGCGCGCGACGGGTTCGACGGCTCCTGGGTCGCGCACCCCGCCCTCGTGAGCACCGCGCGCGCCGCGTTCGACGCCGTCCTGGGCGGCGCCGACGACCAGCGGCACCGGCTGCGCGAGGACGTCCACGTCGACGCCGACGACCTGCTGGACCTGTCCGGCGTGCCCGGCGGGGCCACCGAGGAAGGGCTGCGCGCGGACCTGCGGGTGTGCCTGCACTACCTGCAGGCGTGGCTCGGCGGTGCCGGAGCCGTGGCCGTCGACGGGCTCATGGAGGACGCGGCGACCGTGGAGATCTCCCGCTCGCAGGTGTGGACGTGGCTGCGGCACGGCACGGTGCTGGAGGACGGGCGCGCGGTCGTCCCCCGGCTCGTGCAGCGCGTGCTGGACGAGGAGTTCGGCCGGGCCCGGGGCGAGCTGGCGGGCGTGCCCGGCGCCGCCGAGCGGCTGGAACGGGCCCGCGCGCTCGTCGAGGAGGCGGTGCTGGGCGAGGAGTTCCCCGCGTTCGTCACCTCCGCCGCCTACGTCCGCCACCTCGTCGAGCGGCGGCCCGCACCGGTGACGGTCGTCCTGCCCGGCCCGGCGGGCGAGCGCTCCCCGGCCCCGGCACCGGTCGCGGCGACGGCGTGAGACGCGCGACGGCGGCCGGCCCCTCGGGGTCGGCCGCCGTCGCGGTGCGGGGACGGGTCAGCCGCGGCGGGCCTTGACCCGGGCCTCGACCAGCCCGAGGACGACGTCGCTGAGCTTGCCCAGCACGGCCAGCAGCACGATCGCCAGCAGCATCTGGTCGGTGCGGCCGATGAACTGCCCGTTGGTCAGCTGGAACCCCAGCCCGACCGAGGAGCTGATGATCTCGGCGGCCACCAGGAACAGCCAGCTCTGCGCCAGGCCCAGCCGCAACCCGGACAGCAGCGAGGGGGCCGTCGCCGGCAGCAGGATCTCGGTGAACAGCCGCACGCCGCGGCGCCCGTAGGCGCGGCCCACCTCCACCAGCGAGGGGTCCAGGTGGCTCAGCGCGGAGTAGACGGTCGTGAAGACGGGGAAGAACGCACCGATGGCGACGAGGACGATCTTCGGGGTCTCCCCCAGCCCGATCCACAGCCCCAGCAGCGGCACCCACGCCAGCGACGGCACCGCCCGCAGCGCCCCGAACATCGGCGACAGCATCCGGTCCGCCAGGTTCGACAGGCCCGTCAGCCCGCCCAGCACCACCCCGAGCGAAGCGCCGACGGCGAAGCCCTGCAGGACGCGCTGCACGCTGATCGCCACGTTGGCCTGCAACGCCCCGGTGGACCACATCTCCCCCGCCGCGCGCAGCACGTCCAGCGGCGGCGGCATCTGGTAGCGGCTGAACACACCCAGCGTCGAGCTGAGCTGCCAGGCCGCCACCAGCAGGACCGGCACGACGAGCCCGAGGGCCCACCCGGCCGCGGGCACCCGGCGCCGCGCACCCTCCGCCGCGGGCTCCCGCGGCGGCGCCTGCGTCCCGCTCAACGCGCTCACGAGGACGCCGCCTGCGCGAACTGCGGGGCGAACAGGCCCTCCAGCGCGGTGCGGGCCTCCTCCTCCGAGCGCACGTCACCGGTCTCGACCATCAGCGGGATGATCGCCTCCAGCACCTGCGCCTGCGCGTCGCCCGGCACCAGGTCGACGAAGCCGGTGCGCTCCAGCACCAGCGCGGCGACCTCGTCCTCCTGCTGCGCCTCGGCGGCGTACAGGGCCTGCAGGTCGGCCGGGTTCTCCAGCGCCCACGAGCGCGCCTGCGCGTACGCGTCGACGACCTGCTGCGCCAGCTCCGGGGACTCCTCGATGAACTGCTCGCGCGCGTTGAGCATCCCGTAGGTGTTGAAGTCCACGTTGCGGTACAGCAGGCGCGAGCCCGCCGTCAGCTCCGAGGCCGCCATGTTCGGGTCCAGGCCCGCCCACGCGTCCACGTCGCCGCGCTCCAGGGCCGCGCGCCCGTCCGGGTGCTGCAGGTTGACGATCTCCACGTCGGCGCCCGACAGGCCGGCCTCCGCCAGCGCCTGCTGGAGGAAGAAGTACGGGTCCGTGCCGGTGGTGGCGGCGATCCGGGCCCCGCGCAGACCGGCCACGTCGGTGACGGTGGAGCCCTCGCCGACGACCAGCGCCGTCCACTCCGGCTGGGAGTACACCGCGATCGTCTGCACGGGCGAGCCGTTCGCGCGGGCCTGCAGGACCGCCGAGCCCGCCGTGGAGGCCACGTCGAGGTTGTCGTTGCGCAGGAACTCGTTGGCGCGGTTGCTGCCCAGCGACTGCTCCCACACGACCGTCAGGCCGGCGTCCTCGAGGATGCGCTGCTGACGGACGACCAGGCTCAGCGGGTTGTACAGGGCGTAGTCCAGGCGGACGGTGTCGCCGCCACCGGAACCCGAGCCGGACCCGGCGCCCCCGGTGGCGACGGCGCCGGTGCTGTCCTCGCCCTGCACGCAGGCGGCGGCACCGAGGGCGACGCCGCCGAGGGCGAGGCCGAGGGCGGTGCGGCGGGCGAGGGGGCGGGGGGTGCGCAGCACGGGGGTTCCTCCAGGCAGGGACGAGCGGCGGTCCGGGACGGACCGGCGGTGGGGGGTGGTGAGGGGCGGCGGGTCAGGCGTGCCGGGGCACGCCGAGGAGCTCCAGGAGCTCCACGCGGTGGGCGGCCAGCTCGGCGTCGCCGCGGTCGCGGGGACGGGGCGCCGCCACGCGCAGGTCGCGCACCACGCGGGCGCCCTCGGCGCCCTCGGGGGTGCCGAGCACGAGGACGCGGTCGGCCAGGTGCAGCGCCTCGTCGACGTCGTGGGTGACGAACAGGGTGGTGGCGCCCGTGCCGCGCTGGACGTCGTCGAGGAGGTCCTGCATCTTCAGCCGGGTCAGCGCGTCCAGCGCCGCGAACGGCTCGTCGAGCAGCAGCACGCCGGGGCGGCGCACCAGGGCGCGCGCCAGCGCCGCGCGCTGGGCCATGCCGCCGGAGACGCGGCGCGGGCGGTGCCCGGCGAAGTCGGCCAGGCCGACGGTCCCGAGCTGGTGGGCGACCCGCTCGCGGCCCTCGGCGCGCGGGGTGCCGCGCGGCAGGCCGAGGGCGACGTTGCCGGCCAGGTCGCGCCAGGGCAGCAGGCGCGGCTCCTGGAAGACGACGGCGCAGCGGTCGCTGACGTCGCGCACCGGCTCACCGCCGACCGCGACCTCTCCCGCGGTGGGCAGGTCCAGACCGGCGACCAGGCGCAGCAGCGTGGACTTGCCGCTGCCGGAGGCGCCGAGCAGGGCGACGGTGGACCCGGCCTCGACGACGAGGTCGACGTCGGCCAGCACGCGGTGGGTGCCGCGGGCGTTGACGAAGGAGCGCCCGACACCGCGCAGGACCACGTCGGCGGCCTGCAGGGCGTCGGCGCGCGCGGTGGTCGCCGCGCTCGCTGGGGTCGTGGCGGCGGTGCGGGGAGCGCGCTGGCGCGCGGTCTCGTGCGCGGTCGCGGGACCAGGGGGCAACTCGGCTCCTCCATCGGTCCTGGCGTGAGCACCGTGCCCGGGCCCGAGGGCCCGGAGGTTGCTGCGGCGTCGTCGAGCCAGGTCTCTCGGCCGCTCTGGATGGTTGCACCATCAAAGGCCGAGGTGGGGGCCGTGTCAAACCAGGGTGCCCCGGGCAGCCTCACGGGGTGCCCGGGGCCTCCACGCAGGACGCCGCGCGGGACGCCGCGCGGAGCTCGCGAGGGGCCGGCCGGTCTCAGACCGGACGCGGGTCGGGCATCGGCTCGCCCAGCGGCCGGACGTCGGCGACGGCCCCGCCGTCGCCGTCGCGCAGCCAGCAGCCGACCGCGCGCAGGCCCAGGTCGGCCAGCGCGTCGTCGAGCTGCCCCGGCTCGTAGTAGCCGTGCGCGGGCGGGTCGCTCAGCGCCAGCCGCGACAGCACGCGGCCGTCGTCGGTGCTGACCACGAGCGCCCGCTGCTCGTGGTCGAGCAGCGCCGTGAGGAAGGTGAACGCCTGGGCCATGACTCCCCCGTTCCCGTCGGGACCCGGTGTCAGCGGGTGTCCCTGCGACGGTACCCGCGAAGGGCCCGGCGCACGCGCGGATCGGGGGGACCCGTCCGCGTGTCGCCGCGGGGGGGGGTCAGCTCGCGGCGGGCGGGGGCGTCGCGCGGGCGCGGTCGAACGGCAGGACCTGCCCCGGGCGCAGCACCACGGCCCGCACGTCCGAGCGGCGGGCCAGGCGGTCGGCGAAGTGCCGGCCCGGCGCCCACCAGCGGTCGCCCATCGTGCGTCCCAGCGCGAGCGGCGCCAGCGTGCCCCAGTGCACCGGCACCGCGAGCGCCGGGCGCACGCGGGCCACCACCCGCGCGGCCTGGCGCGGGTCGAGGTGGTGCTCGCCCAGGGTGTGGCCCCAACCGCCGACGGGCACGAGCGCCACGTCCGGTCCGCGGGCCGTCCCGCCGTCCGCGCCGGCGCGCCCGTCCCCGGGGCGGCGCGCGCGCAGCTGCGCCAGGACGGCGTCCTCCAGGCCGGGGAAGGGGCCGGTGTCCCCCAGCGCCCACACCGTCACGGGCACCCCGTCGGCGCGCGGGACCTCCAGCAGGTGGCCGACGGCGGCCGCGTCGCGGGGCGCGCCGGTCAGCCGGGCCAGGGTGCGGCCGCCGTCGTGGTGGGCGGGCAGCGCGGTGACGGCCACCTCGCGGCGCGAGCCGTCGTAGGCGCGCACGGGCAGGTGGACGGTCTGGCCGGCGCCCGCCTCCACGACGCGGCTGCCGACCGGGCGCAGCCGGTGCCTCAGCCAGCGCGCGGCCCCCGGCGGGGCGACGACCCAGTCGGCGTCCAGCGCGCGCAGCGAGGCGATGTCGCAGTGGTCGTGGTGCAGGTGCGAGACGACGGCGACGTGGGCGCGGGCGGAGTGGTCGGCGGCCGGGACGGGCTGGCGGCGGCGCAGGTGCGCCAGGCCCGCGCGCAGCACCGGGTCGGTGACCACCCGCACCCCCTCCACGTCGACGACGACGGTCGAGTGGCCCAGCCACCGCAGCTGCCCGCTCACGCGCGCTCCCCCTCCCCCGCGACGACGCTGCCCCGCTCCCCGGGCGCCGGGGCCACCGGCACGCCGGCCCGCCGCATCCAGCGCACGAGCTGCTCGTGCACGGCGGCGGCCCCGACCAGCTGCTCCTCGCCCGGCACGCCGCGGTCCAGCAGGTCCTCGTCCAGCGGCCAGTCCGCCGGGTGCACGAGCACGGCGTCGTTCTGCCAGCCGCCCAGCCCGCCGTGCGAGGCGACCTGCTCCTCGAAGGCGTGCACCTCCCCCGTCACGGCGTCCACGGTGGAGTGCACGAGCAGCGCCGGGGCCGTCGCGAAGCCCATGACGCGGGCCAGCTCCCCGGCCGCGCGCGGGCCCACGGCCGCCAGCGGGTCGCTGCCGCGCACCGCGCCCGAGAGCAGGTCGTGCTCGCCGCGCGGGCCCAGGGCGACGGGGACGCCGGCGCGGCGGCCCACGACGAACCCGACGCCGGGCGTGGCGAGCAGGCCGGGCACCAGGGCGGGCCAGCGGGCGCCGAGGGCGGCCAGGTCCATCCGCCCGCCCGGGGCGTCCGGCACGCTCAGCAGAGCCGTGCAGCCCGCGGTGACGACGACGACCTCGTCGGCGCCGCGCGAGGACGGCTCCTGGCGCGCGCCCGCCCGCTGCGCGGTGCCGCTGGGGGCGAAGTCGCGCACGAGGACGTCCACGCGCCCGCGCACCTCCGCCCCCGTCGCGGTGCTCACCGTCGAGGACGCCGTCTCCGGGCGCGCGTGCAGCAGGTCGGCCACCACGTCCTGCACGCGGCGGCCGCTCACCTGCTCGAAGGTGGCGCCCTGCGCCTGGCCGTGGTCGGAGAGCACGACGACGCGGTAGTCGCGCGGAGCGGCCGCGGCGACCTCGGCCAGCGTGCCGAGGGCCCGGTCGACGCCGGCGAGGGCGTCCAGCGACTCCGCGCGCGCCACCCCGGCGTGGTGGGCGACCTCGTCGTAGTCGAGGAAGTCGACGAACACGACGGGGCGGCCCTGGGCCAGGTGCTCGGCGACGAGGGCGATGTTCAGGTCGCGCAGCACGGCGTTCGTCAGGGCCCGCAGCAGCACGTACCAGCCGCGGCGCGGGATGCGCGGCTCCACGCGGCGCACCCGCTGCTGCCAGCCCTGGTACAGCTCCTTGACGACCTCGCCGACGGTCAGCAGGACGCTGCGCAGCAGCACGAACGGCCGCAGGACGTAGCGCAGGTAGGGCCGCCCCGACCCGCCGGCGCGCGAGGTCGAGACGACCAGGTGGGCGTGCGGGGCGTCGCCGGAGAAGACGTTGCCGACGCTGGCGCCGTCGGCGGCCAGCAGGCCCGCGCGCCCCGCGGCCCGGCCCGCGGCGCGGGCGCGCTCCTCCAGGATGGCCGCGTCGGCCGGGCGGTTGGCGACCAGGACGCGGCGCAGGTGCGGGTCCCACCAGCGGAAGGCGGGCACCTCCTCGGTCGTGCCGTGCAGGAACCCCGCCTGCGCGGCCGGTGTCGTCGACGGCAGCTGGGCGCGCCAGCCGGCCGCGCGGTGGCTGCCGGTGCGCAGCCAGCGCGCCAGGGTCGGCGTGGTCCCCGCCTGCAGGCAGAAGCGCAGCAGCGGCAGCGACAGCCCGTCGACCTGCACGACGAGCAGGCCCGGCGGCAGCTCGTCCGCGGAGCGGTGCGGGTGGCGGCGCAGCAGCTCGCGCGCCACCCACCGGCTGTCACCGGCGCCGACGACCCAGCGCGAGGCCACGCCGACGAGCCCGGTCCACAGGTACACCTGCCACAGGGCGCCGATCGAGGTCAGCTCCAGGCCGGGCACGACGGTCAGGGCCGTGTGCAGCAGCAGCAGCTGCACGGCCACGCCCAGCAGCACGGTGACCAGCGGACCGGCGACGGCCACCAGCGGGCCCAGGACGGGGCGCACCAGGAAGTCGCCCACGCCCAGGACCGCGGCGGCCGCCAGCAGCCACAGCGGGGAGGCGACGTGGACCCCCGGCACCAGCGCGGCGCTGACCCCCAGCGCGAACGCCGTGGGCACCAGCGACCACAGCCCGTCGCGCACGTCGCGCGCGGTCAGCCGCGTGCGCCACCACGGCCGCGCCGGCCGGGGCTCGTCCCGGCCGTCACCCCCCGCCGCACCGCTCACCGGACCCCCACCGCGCCGACCGCGCCGACCGCTGCGCCGGCGCCTCAGAAGCCGAGGCGCTGCAGCTGCTTGGGGTCGCGCTGCCAGTCCTTGGCGACCTTCACGCGCAGGTCCAGGTGCACGCGCGTGCCCAGCAGGGCCTCCACCTGGCGGCGGGCGCGGGTGCCGACGTCCTTCAGCCGCGCCCCGCCGCGGCCGATGACGATGCCCTTCTGGCTCTCGCGCTCCACGTACAGCAGCACGTACAGCTGCAGGACGCCGTCCTCGCGCTCGACCTGCTCGTCGACCACGACCGCCAGGGAGTGCGGCAGCTCGTCGCGCACGCCCTCCAGGGCGGCCTCGCGCACGAGCTCGGCGATCATCACCTGCTCCGGCTCGTCGGTCAGCTCCCCGTCGGGGTACAGGCGCGGGCCCTCGGGCAGGTGCGACAGCAGCACGTCGGCGACGACGTCGACCTGCTCGCCGGTCACCGCGGAGGCGGGCACCACGTCGGCGAAGCCGCCCAGCAGCTCGTCGCCGAGCCGGGTCACCGCGAGCAGCTGCTCGGCGACGCGCTGCCTGGGCACGGTGTCCGTCTTGGTCACCAGCGCCACCTTCGCGGAGCGGGGGGCGGCGGCCAGGGCCTCGGCGATGAACCGGTCGCCGGGACCGATGCGCTGGTCGGCCGGCACGCAGAACGCCACGACGTCGACCTCGGCGAGCGTCTCGTGCACCAGGTCGTTCAGGCGCTGCCCCAGCAGGGTGCGGGGGCGGTGCAGGCCGGGGGTGTCCACCAGCACCAGCTGGGCGTCGGGGCGGCTGACGATGCCGCGCACCGTGTGCCGGGTGGTCTGCGGCCGCGAGGAGGTGATGGCGACCTTCTGCCCCACCAGCGCGTTCGTCAGCGTGGACTTGCCCGCGTTCGGGCGACCCACCAGGCAGGCGAAGCCGGACCGGTGCGCACCGGCACCCGGACCACCTCCTGCGCCGCCCGCCCCGCCCGCCGCACCGCTGCTCGTCGTGTCAGCCACCGTCGCCCCCCGCTCGCGCTCCCGCCGCCGTCGCTCCGGCGGCCTCCCCGTCCTCGTCGTGCTCCGGTCCGTCCCCGGTCTCCGCCTCGGCGCGGTGGACCAGGACCGTCCGCACCCGGTTGCGCCGCCCCGCGCGGCCCTCGGCCCGCAGGTGCAGGCCCTGCGCGGTGGCGGCGGCGCCCGGCACGATGACCTCGCCGGTCGCCTTGGCCAGCAGCCCGCCGACGGTGTCGACCTCGTCGTCGGTGACCTCCAGGCCGAACAGCTCCCCGACCTCGTCCAGCACCAGCCGGGCCGGGACGCGGAACCCGCCGTCCTCCAGCGGCTCGACGTCCGGGGCGGCGCGGTCGTGCTCGTCGGCGATCTCGCCGACGATCTCCTCCAGCGCGTCCTCGATGGTCACCAGCCCGGCCGTGCCGCCGTACTCGTCGACGACCACCGCCACGTGCGTCTGCTCGCGCTGCAGCTGCCGCAGCAGGTCGTCCACCGGCAGGCTGTCGGGCACGAACACCGCCGGGCGCGCGACCTCCTCGGCGGTCGTGGCGCGCGCGGTGGCCGGGTCGGCGTGGAAGCGGCCGGCGACGTCCTTGAGGTAGACCACGCCCAGCACGTCGTCGGCGTCGTCGCCGACCACGGGCGCGCGCGAGAACCCCGAGCGCAGCAGCAGCTCCTCCACCTCGTGCAGGCCGGTGCCGCGACGGGTGGAGACCACGTCGGTGCGCGGGACCATCACCTCGCGCACGAGGGTGTCGCCCAGCTCGAACACCGAGTCGATCATGCGCTGCTCGCCGGCCTCGACGACGCCGCTCTCCCCCGCCAGCTCGACCATCTCGCGCAGCTCGGCCTCGGAGCCGAACGGCCCGTGCCGCAGGCCCCGGCCCGGGGTGACGGCGTTGCCGACCCGCACCAGCAGCTGCGCCAGCGGCCCCAGGACGCGGGCCAGCGGGCCCAGCACGGGCGCGGCCAGGCGCCCGACCGTCTCGGCGTGCAGGCGGCCCAGGGTGCGCGGGCCCACGCCCACCAGCACGAAGTCGAGGGCGGCCATGCCCAGGCCGGCCAGCAGCAGCACGAGCCCCCACCCGTCGACCCAGGTGGCCACGACGACCGTCACGCACACCGCCGCCAGGGTCTGGGCGACCACCCGCAGCAGCGTGCACACCGTCAGGACCGGCGCGGCGCTGTCCAGCACCGCGCCCAGGGCCCGCGCCCCGCGGCGCCCCTCGGCCTCCAGCTCGCGCGCGCGCCGGCGCGAGGTGCCCGCCAGCGCCGACTCGGCCGCGGCGACCAGCCCCGCCAGCACCACGAGCAGCAGCGCCAGCAGCAGGAGGGGGACGGCGGGGGCTCCCACGCCGCTCAGCCCCGCGCGTCGGGCCCGGTGCCGGGCAGCGCGCGGTGCCCGACCGTGGGGGTGGGGTCGCCCGGGCGGCCGATGCGGGCCAGGAAGCCCAGCACCAGGCGCCGCTGCAGGGTGAACATCTCCCGCTCCTCCTCCGGCTCGGCGTGGTCGTAGCCGAGCAGGTGCAGGATCCCGTGGGTCACCAGCAGCAGGACCTCGTCGGCCGTGGCGTGACCGGACGCGGCGGCCTGCGCCGCGGCGACCTGCGGGCACACGACGACGTCGCCGAGCAGCCCCGGCTCGGACGTGGCGCCCTCGCGGCCCGGCCGCAGCTGGTCCATCGGGAAGGACATGACGTCGGTGGGGCCCGGCTCGTCCATCCACTGCACGTGCAGGCGGGCCATCGCCTCCTCGTCGACGAGGAGGACCGACAGCTCCGCCAGCGGGTGCACCCGCAGGGCGTCCAGCACGTAGCGGGCCAGCTCGGAGACCTCGGTGGTGTCGACCCCGCGCTCCTCGGCGAAGGTGCTCTCGTCGACGACGTCGACGCTCACCGCCGGCCCCGTCCCCGCGCCTCGGGGGGGGGGGGGGGGGGGGGGGGGGGGGGGGGGGGGGGGGGGGGGGGGGGGGGGGGGGGGGGGGGGGGGGGGGGGGGGGGGGGGGGGGGGGGGGGG
>NZ_JBJLSH010000069.1:0-13563 GCF_050871905.1 Kineococcus haloalkalitolerans | reverse complement strand
CCCCCCCCCCCCCCCCCCCCCCCCCCCCCCCCCCCCCCCCCCCCCCCCCCCCCCCCCCCCCCCCCCCCCCCCCCCCCCCCCCCCCCCCCCCCCCCACCCGCCCCCCCCCCCCCCCCCCCCCCCCCCGGAGGGGTGGGGAGCGGTCGGGAGCAGAGGGGGGGTCAGGAGGGGACGGGCGCGCCGAACTCGGCGGTCTCGCTCGTCCAGGCGCGCGCCCGCTCCGACAGGCTCAGCCCCAGGCCCGGGCGCGAGGGCACGACCATGCGCCCGTCGCGCAGCTCCAGCCGCTCGTTCCACAGCGGCTCCAGCCACTCGAAGTGCTCCACCCACGCCGTGTGCGGGTACGTCGCCGCCAGGTGCACGTGGATCTCCATCGCGAAGTGCGGCGCCAGGCTGACGCCGGCGACCTCCGCGAGCGTCAGCAGCTTCAGGAACGGCGTGATGCCGCCGACGCGCGGGGCGTCCGGCTGCAGGTAGTCCACCGCGCGCAGCCGCAGCAGCTCCTGGTGCTCGGCGACGCTGGCGAGCATCTCGCCCGTGGCGACCGGGGTGTCCAGGGCGGCGGCCAGCGCGGCGTGCCCCTCGGCGTCGTGGGCGTCCAGCGGCTCCTCGATCCACTCCAGGCCGAAGCGCTCCAGCGCGCGGCCCATCCGCAGGCCGTCCTGGCGGTTCCACTGCTGGTTGGCGTCGACCATGAGCGTCACGTCGTCGCCCAGCGCCTCGCGCACGGCGGCCACGCGCGCCAGGTCGGCCTTCTTGTCCGGCTGGCCGACCTTGAGCTTGATGCCGCCGATGCCGCGCTCGACCGCCGCGCGGCAGTTGTCCACCAGGGCCTCGACCGGCACCGACAGGAACCCGCCGGAGGTGTTGTAGGCGGCGACGGTGTCGCGGTGCGCGCCGACCAGCTTGGCCAGCGGCAGCCCCGCCCGGCGGCCCTTGAGGTCCCACAGCGCGACGTCGAAGGCGGCGATGGCCTGCGTGGCCAGGCCGCTGCGGCCCACCGAGGCGCCCGCCCACACCAGCTTCGTCCACAGCCGGGCGGTGTCGCTGGGGTCCTCCCCCAGCAGGTCGGGGGCGATCTCGCGGGCGTGGGCGAACAGCCCGGGCCCGCCGGCGCGCTTGGAGTAGCTCCAGCCCAGACCCGTCAGGCCGCTCTCGGTGACGACCTCGGCGAACAGGAACGCGACCTCGGTCAGCGGGCGCTGCCGGCCGGTGAAGACCTTCGCGTCGCTGACGGGGTTGCCCAGCGGCAGCGTCGCCCGCGACAGGCGGACCCCGGTGATGCGGTCGGTGCTGGCCTCGCCGCGGCCCAGGTGCAGGCCGGCGAGGTCGGGGACGACGGTGTGGGTCTGCAGCGTCATCGCGGCGGTCTCCAGGTGAGCGGTCCGGTCGAGGTCGCGCCCACCGTAGGGAGGGCGGGTCATGCCCGTCCAACATCGATCAGGCATGACCCGGTGCACGAAGAGCATCGCGACTGCCACGATGGACCCGTGGACTACACGCTGGAGCAGGTCCGCGCCGTCGTCGCCGTCGCCGACACCGGCCACTTCGGCCGCGCCGCGCAGTCCCTGTCGCGCACCCAGCCGCCGCTGAGCCGGGCCGTGCAGAAGCTCGAGGCGGCCGTCGGCGCGCGCCTGTTCGAGCGCACCCCGCGGGGGGCCGTCCTCACCGCCGCCGGGGCCGCGTTCCTGCCGCACGCGCGCCGGCTGCTCGCCGAGGCCGCCGACGCCGGCGCCGCGGCCCGCGAGGCGGCCGCCGGGCGCACGGGCCGGGTGCGGGTCGGCTTCACCGTCCTGGCCGGGCTCACCGTCCTCGGCGAGCACCTGGCCCCGGCCCGCGAGCACCTGCCCGGGGTGCGCCTGGAGCTGGAGGAGGCCGACTCCCGCGCGCAGCTGGCCGCGCTCGCCGCGGGCACGCTCGACCTCGGTCTCGTCCGCGGCCTGCCGCCCGGGACGGACCTGCGGGCCCGGCTCGTGCGCTCCGAGCGCCTCGTCGCCGCCGTCCCCGCCGCCCACCCGCTGGCCGGGCGGGCGTCGGTCACCCTCACCGACCTGGCCGCGCACCCGCTGGTCACGCACTCCGCGGACCTGGCGCCGGCCCTGCACCGCCTCGTCGACGCCGCGTTCACCGCCGTCGGCGCGCGCCCGCCGGTGGCCGCGACCGCCAACCAGGTGCACACCCTGCTGGCCCTCGTCGACGCCGGTGTCGGCGCCGCCGTCGTGCCCGCCGGCGTCCTGCGCCTGCGGCTGGACGGCGTGCGCTACCTGGAGCTGGACGAGGGGGACGGCCACCGCCCCGACCGGCACCGCGCCGAGCTGTTCCGCGTCCACCGGCCCGACCCGGCGCCGGCCCTGCGCGCCCTGCTGGACGTGCTGCCCGCCGGGGTCAGCCGCGCTTGAGCTCGGCCGGGTCCACGCCCGTCCACTCCGCCGAGCGCGCCCACAGCCACGCCGCGTCGCCGGGGTCGTGCGCGGCGGGCGGGACCTGCACCCGCACCGGGAACCCGCGCGCCTGCCCGGGCCCGTCCGGGCCGAAGCAGTCCCCGCCCGCCGCGGACGGGTCCGTGGCCGCGCGCAGCAGCGGCCAGGCGCCCTGCGAGGCCGGCTGCCCCAGCACCCGCGACACCCGCTCGGCCACCGCGCGCACCAGCCGGCCGCGGTCGCGCACCGGTCCGGAGGTCGTCAGGTTCGTGTGCGCGACGCCCGGGTGGGCGGCCACCGACAGCAGCGGCAGGCCCGCGGCCTCCGCCCGGCGCTGCAGCTCCGCCGCGAACAGCAGGTTCGACAGCTTCGAGCGCCCGTACACCCGCCAGCGCCGGTACCCGCGCTCGCTCTGGTAGTCCTCGCGGTCCAGCCGGCCCGAGCGCGCCGCGACGCTGGAGACCGTCACCACGCGGCCCCCGCCGCCGGACAGCAGCGCCGGCAGCAGCAGGCCCGTCAGCGCGAAGTGGCCCAGGTGGTTGGTGGCCACCTGCGTCTCGAAGCCGTCCACGGTGCGGCCCGGCGGCGGCGCCATGACGCCCGCGTTGTTGACCAGCACGTCGACGCTGGAGCGCCGGCGCAGCACGTCCGCGGCCGCCCGGCGCACGCTGGCCAGGTCCGCGGTGTCCAGGGCCACGACCTCGACCGAGGCCTCCCGGCCGGAGTCGGCCACGTCGCGGCGCAGCCGCTGCACGGCGGCGCGGGCGCGCTCGGAGTTCCGGCAGGCCATCAGCACGTCCGCCCCGCGGCGGGCGAACTCCGTGGCCACCACCAGGCCCAGGCCCGAGTTGGCGCCCGTGACGAGCACCGTGCGGCCCGTCTGCGGGCCCATCGCGTCCGGCGTCCAGCGCTGCTGCGTCACGGCGCGCCGCTCCTCAGCGCGTCGGCTGGTAGGGCGAGACGACGACCTCGACGCGCTGGAACTCCTTCAGGTCCGAGTAGCCCGTCGTGGCCATCGAGCGGCGCAGCGCGCCGACGAGGTTCGTGGTGCCGTCCGCGGCGCGGCCCGGGCCGGTGAGGATCTCCGCCAGCGGCGCGACCGTCCCGACGTGGACGCGCTCCCCGCGCGGCAGCACCGCGTGGTGGGCCTCCGGGCCCCAGTGCCAGCCGCGGCCGGGGGCCTCGGTGGCGCGCGCCAGGGCCGCGCCCAGCATGACGGCGTCCGCGCCGCACGCCACCGCCTTGACGATCTCGCCGCTGGTGCCCATCCCGCCGTCGGCGATGACGTGCACGTACCGCCCGCCCGACTCGTCCATGTAGTCGCGGCGCGCGGCGGCCACGTCGGCCACCGCGCTGGCCATCGGGGCGTGGATGCCCAGCGTCGTGCGGGTCGTGTGCGCGGCGCCGCCGCCGAAGCCGACCAGCACGCCCGCCGCGCCCGTGCGCATCAGGTGCAGGGCCGCGGTGTAGGTGGCCGCGCCGCCGACCACGACCGGCACGTCCAGCTCGTAGATGAAGCGCTTGAGGTTCAGCGGCTCGCTGCTGCCGGACACGTGCTCGGCCGACACCGTCGTGCCGCGGATGACGAACAGGTCGACACCGGCGTCGACGACGACCTTCCAGAACTCCTGCGTGCGCTGCGGCGACAGCGCCCCGGCCACCGTGACGCCCGCCGCACGGACCTCCGCCAGCCGGGAGGTGATGAGCTCGGCCCTGACCGGCTCGGCGTACAGCTCCTGCATGCGGCGCGTGGCCACGGCCGGGTCCAGGCCGGCGATCTCCGCCAGCAGCGGCTCCGGGTCCTCGTAGCGGGTCCACAGGCCCTCGAGGTCGAGCACCCCCAGCCCGCCCAGGCGGCCCAGCGCCACCGCGGTCGCCGGGGAGACCACCGAGTCCATCGGCGCGCTCAGCACCGGGATGTCGAAGTGGTACGCGTCGATCTGCCAGGTGGTCGACACGTCCTCCGGGTCGCGCGTGCGCCGGCTCGGGACGACGGCGATGTCGTCGAAGCTGTAGGCGCGCCGTCCCCGCTTGCCGCGGCCGATCTCGATCTCCTGCACGCGCGCAAGGCTACCGGCCGGGCCCGGGGGCACCCGGCCGCCGTTCCCGGCCCCCGCGCGGGGGCCGGGGACGGCGCGGCGTCAGCGCCCCGAGCAGTCCCGGTTCAGCGCCCCGAGTAGTTGGGGGCCTCGACCGTCATCTGGATGTCGTGCGGGTGGCTCTCCTTCAGCCCCGCCGCCGTGATCCGCACGAAGCGGCCCGTGCGCTGCAGCTCGGTCACCGAGCGGGCCCCCGCGTAGAACATCGACTGCCGCAGCCCGCCGACCAGCTGGTGGGCCACCGCTCCCAGCGGCCCGCGGTAGGGCACCTGGCCCTCCACGCCCTCGGGCACGAACCGGTCGTCGGAGGCCACGTCGTTCTGGAAGTAGCGGTCCTTGGAGAACGAGCGCCCGCCCTGGCGGGTCTGCTGCGCGCCCAGCGAGCCCATCCCGCGGTAGCTCTTGAACTGCTTGCCGTTGATGAACACCAGCTCGCCGGGGCTCTCGTCGCAGCCGGCCAGCAGCGAACCCAGCATCACCGTGTCCGCGCCCGCCACCAGCGCCTTGGCGATGTCGCCGGAGTACTGCAGCCCGCCGTCGCCGATGACCGGCACGCCCGCCGGGCGGGCCGCCTTCGCCGCCTCGTGGATCGCCGTCACCTGCGGCACGCCCACGCCCGCCACGACGCGCGTCGTGCAGATCGAGCCGGGGCCCACGCCCACCTTGATGCCGTCCACGCCCGCGTCCACCAGGGCCTGCGCCGCCGCCCGCGTGGCCACGTTGCCGCCCACCACGTCCACGTGCGCGACCGCGCTGTCGGACTTCAGCCGCGAGATCATCTCCAGCACCGCGCGCGAGTGCCCGTGCGCCATGTCGACGACCAGCACGTCGACCCCGGCGTCCACCAGCGCCATCGCCCGCTTCCAGGCGTCCTCGAAGATCCCGATGGCGGCGGCCACCCGCAGCCGGCCGTCGGCGTCCTTGGTGGCCAGCGGGTACTGCTCGCTCTTGGTGTAGTCCTTCACCGTGATCAGCCCGGTGAGGCGGTCGCGCTCGTCGACGATCGGCAGCTTCTCGATCTTGTGCTTGCGCAGCAGCTGCACCGCGTCGGCCGGGGAGATCCCCCGCGGGGCCGTCACCAGCGGCATGCGCGTCATGACGTCGCGCACCGGGCGGGAGAAGTCGTCCTCGAAGCGCAGGTCGCGGTTGGTGACGATGCCGACGAGGGTGCCCTCGCCGTCCACGACCGGCACGCCCGAGATGCGGTAGCGCGCGCACAGCGCGTCCACGTCGGCCAGCGTCGCGTCCGGGGTGGTGGTCACCGGCTGCGTCACCATGCCCGACTCCGAGCGCTTGACCAGGTCGACCTGGGCGGCCTGCTCGTCGGCGGACAGGTTGCGGTGCAGCACGCCCAGCCCGCCCTGGCGGGCCATCGCGATGGCCATCCGGGACTCGGTGACGGTGTCCATCGCCGAGCTGAGCAGGGGGATGCGCAGGCTCACGCGCTTGGACACGCGCGTCGAGGCGTCCACCTCGGAGGGGACGACGTCCGACTCCCCCGGCAGGAGGAGGACGTCGTCGTAGGTGAGACCGGTGAGGGCGAACGGATCGCGCTCGGCCCAGTCGGCCCACCCGGTGTCGTGGCTGTCGTCCGCGGTCCTGTCGGGGTGCACGCTCACACCCTCGATGCTACGGCGCCGCCGGTGCCGCTCCGTCCGCGCTCGGGACCTGCGGGTCCGTGGGGCTGGACGTCGTCGTGCCCGTGGGCACGGCCGTGCCCGTGGGCGACGACGGCTGCGGCGACGGGGAGGGCGAGGGGACGGCCAGCGCCGTGCTCGGCGTCACCACCGGACCCTCGCCCTGCTGCCCGCCCGGCGAGGTGACCGGAGCGGTCGGCGTCCCGCCGGGGACCTCGGTGGGCCCGGGGGCCGCGGTGTCGCCGGGCGTGCCCGTGGGCTCCTCGCCCGGCGAGCTCGTCGGCGGGACGCTCGTCGGCGGGGTGCTCGTCGGCGGGGTGCTCGTCGGCGGGGTCGTCACCGGGGGCGGCGTCGTGGGCGTCACCGGCGGCGTGCTCGGCGTCACCGGCGGCACGACCGGGGACGGGGCCTGCGTCGGCGGCCGCGTCGGGGACGGGGCCTGCGGCGAGGTCTGCGTCGGGGTCGGCGCCGGGGCCTGCGTCTGCGGGGGCGCGGACGGCGACGGCTGCGCCGGCGTGGTGGCCGGCGGGCGGGTCGGGGCGGTCGTCGGCCCGTCCGTCGCCGGCGGCCGCGTCGGCGCGACCGTGCTCGGCGGGTACAGCAGGACCGGCGCCAGGACCGGCGCCGCCGTGCGGGACGCGCGCACCAGCTCGGGCAGCTTGGTCGCGGCGGGCGCGCCGGGCACCGCCGCGGGGTCGTCGGCGGCGCCCGCGCCGACCGCGACGGCCGCTCCCCGGCTGATCTCCAGGAACGCGCTGCTGGCCTCCGCGACGAGCGCCGGGTCGGCGCCGCCGGACTCCAGCAGGCGCACCAGGTCGCGCACGCGCTGCACGGCGACGTCGGTCTCCCCCGCGCTGGCGGCGGCCGACGCGCGGGCCACCTCCTGCTGCACCAGCTGGTCGCGGCTGGGCCCGAACACCTCGTACACCTGCGTCGGCAGCCACGAGGGCACCTGCCGCTCGGTGGCCAGGCTCTCCTCGACGGTGGCCGGGGCGCGGTGGGTGGCGGCCGCGGCGGCCGTCCCGCCCAGCAGCGCGAGGGCGGCCGCGACGGCCGCACCGCCGCGCGCGGCGCGCCGCAGGGTGCGGCGGCGGGCGGTGAGCACCCGCAGGTGACCGGCGCGCACCTCCCCCGGCGGCTCGGCGCCCGGCGCGGGCAGCTCCTCCGGCAGCTGCAGCGGCCGCACGCCCGCGGTGCGCGGGTCGGCGTGCAGGGCGTAGCCGTCCAGGACGCGCGCGAGGACGTCGCGCAGGTCCTCCTCGGTGGCGGTGTGGCTGCCCAGGCGGTCCAGCAGCGCGTCGGTGGCCAGCAGCTCGGGCACGGTGGGCGCGGCGTCGCGCTGCTCGCGCAGGTGCCCGCGGCGGCCGGTCACGACGTCACCCGCAGGGAGGCGTCGGCCAGGGCGGTCTTGCGCAGCCGCTGCACGGCGCGGTGCTGGGCGACGCGGACGGCGCCGGCGGTCATGTCCAGGGCGCGGCCGGTCTCCTCGGCGGACAGCCCCGCACCCACGCGCAGCGTGATGATCTCGCGCAGCTTGGGCGGCAGCGTGTCCAGGAGACGGCCGACGGTCTCGGCGTCGAAGGCGTCCAGGGCCAGCTGCTCGGGGCCGGGCTCGGCAGTCGCGGCGTCGGGGACCTCGTCGGTGGGCACCGGCGCCCGGTAGGAAGCCCGCTGCGCGTCCGCGACCTTGTTGGCCGCGATGCGGTACACGAACGCCTCGAACGGGCGACCCGTGTCCTTGTAGCGGGGCAGTGCCGTCAGCACGGCGATGCAGACCTCCTGTGCTGCGTCTTCCGCAGCGTGATCGGCACCGGGCATGCGCCCGAGCCGAGCCCGGCAGTAACGGTGGACGAGGCGGCGCACCGCTGCCAGGAGGTCGGCGACCGCGCCCTGCTCCCCCGTCAGGGCGCGGGCCGCCAGTTCCTGGAGCCCCCCGGCATCCACCCTGTCCATCGGCGGGGCGGCCGGTCCCGTTACACGGTCCCCGGGAGGGTCCTCCAGCGGGTCCTCCAGGGGGTCCTCCAGGGGGTCCCCGTCGAGGTCGTCGCGGGGCCCGGGGGCGTCCTCGAGGACGTCGACGGCGTCACCGGGGGCGCCTGCAGCGGCGCGCCGATCGGCGTCCGCTGCAGGCCGGCCTCCGGCCTCGTCGCCCCCGGGGCTCACCCGCCTACCGTACGAGACCCCAGCGGAATCCCACAGCCACCGCCTGCGCGCGGTCGGCGGCCTCGAGCTTGCGGAAGAGGCGGCGGGCGTGCGTCTTGACGGTGTCCTCCGACAGGAACAGCTCGCGCCCGATCTCGGCGTTGCTGCGCCCGCGGCTCATCCCGACGAGCACCTGCTGCTCGCGCTCGGTGAGCGCGGGGGCGCGGCCGGTGGGCACCGCGCGGGTGCGCGCGCCACCGCGGCGGCGCGAGACGTCCTGCAGCGCCTGCAGGACGGCCGTGGCGAGCTCCTCGCGCGAGACGTCCTTGACCAGGTAGCCGCGGGCGCCCGCGGCGACCGCGCGCGCCACCCCGTCGCCGTCCTCGGCCATGGTGGCCATGAGGACGTTGGCCTCGGGGTGCCGGGCGAGCAGGCGGCGCGCCGCCTCGACCCCCCCGATGCCGGGCATCCGCACGTCCATCACGACGAGCGAGGGACGCTCGACGGGCCAGCGCTGCAGCGCCTCCTCGCCCGACGACGCACCGACGACCCGGGTCACGCCGGGCACCGCGGCGACCATGCGACGCATGGCCTCGCGGGCCAGCGGCAGGTCGTCGCAGACCAGTACCGTTGCCACCGCCTTACCTCTTCCCTGTTCCGGTGGAGCGGGCCGTCCGTGGCACCGCTGCGAGCGCGCGGGAGGCGGCTCACGGAAGTGTCATCGGCACACCGGTCCGGTGACCTGAGCCCGTCGCGCGAGGCGGTGGCACCCGCTGGCCGGGTGGTGGCGCGGTGCTGGCGCGGTGGGGCGGCCCGGTGCTGGCGCGGTCGCGCGGCCCCGTCCTGCGGTCGATCAGGCGGTGACGGCCGCCAGGCAGCGGGCGACGGCCTCGGTGAGGGTCGCGGCCCGCTCGCACCCGGCCGGCACGTCCCCGGACCAGGCCGTGCCGCACAGCACGACCAGGGGCGCCGGGCGCACCCGCAGCAGCGGGTCCAGGTCGGCGGTGGAGCGGGGGACCCGCGCGTGCAGCAGCACCGCGGGCGGGCGGGCGCGGCGCACGGCCGCGGCGAGCATCCGCACCGGCACGCCCGCGCCGGTGGTGCGGCTGCCGGCCCCGGCCTCGGCCAGGGCGCCGGCGGCCGCGCGCAGCAGCAGACCGGCCGACGGCTCGGCGACGGCGGGTCCGGCGGGCGCCTCCAGGGTGGCCAGCAGCACGGCCCGCTCGGACTCCAGCACCGCCGTGGCGCGCAGCGCGCGGTCGACGGCGGCGGTCAGGGCGGTGTCGCGGGTGGCCAGGGCCGGCGCCAGGACGGCGTCCCAGGCGGCGGCCGCGCCGCGGGCGCGCAGCTCGTCGCCGAAGCGGTCGGCCAGGCTCTGCACGGCCCAGTCGCCGACGTCGGCGGATCCCGGGGCCCGCGGTGGCGCCTCCACCTCGTCCGCGTCGTCGGCGTCGTCCTGAGGGTCGTCCCGCGCGTCGTCCTGCGGGTCGTCCTGCGGGTCGTCCCGGCCGGCGCGGGGAGCGGGCGGCCGGGCGGTCACCGCGGGCTCCGGCGAGCCCGGCGCCAGCGGGGCCGCCAGCCCGCGGGAGGGGTCCAGGTCCCCGCCGGGGCCGGCGATGGCGGCGGCGTCGGTGACGGCGGCGTCGATGACCGAGGCCGGGATCGTCGAGACGCTGGCCAGGGCGAACCCGCCGTCGCCGACCGCGGTGGTCGCGGCGATGCCGGCGGCCTCGGCGGGCGCCACGCCCTCCAGGGTCAGGCGGCGCATGACGACGAGGCGGGCCAGGTCGGTGGCCGAGTAGCGCCGGTGCGCGCCCGCGGTGTGCTCGGAGGGGCCGAGGCCGTAGCGCCGGTCCCACGTGCGCAGGGTGGCCGGCGCGACGCCGAGGCGGCGCGCGACGGCGGCCACGGTCAGCGTCATGCGGGGGGCCGTGCGCGCACCGGACCCCTCGGTCGGCGAGGGCACGCCCCGATCCTGCCCGCCGGCGCCGGCGGCTGCCAGCCGACCCGGCGGGGCGCGGCCCACCGGGCCCCGTCGCCGGCAGGACGCGCCGCCGGGCGCTCCGGCGGGCGCTCCGGCGGGCGCTCCGGCGGGCGCTCCGGCGGGCGCTCCGGCGGGCGTCCCGCGCCGGAAAACGCTTCACGAACCGGTCACGCCCCGGTCGCGGGTCGTCGCGGCGGGTACCGCCCGGTCACCGGTCGGCCAGGGGCTGTTCACGCGTTCGCCACCGCAGGTCAGCGGCGCCGCGCCGACCGACCGCACCAGCGGAGCCGGGCGAGTGGCGCGATCCCGTGTGGCGCAGATCGCTCCAGACAGGGCCTTGAACAACTTCTGGCGCGGTTGTAGGTTCATCCACGTCCTCGTGACCGCCGCACCCGCGGTGGACGCCCCGCCCCCTCGAAGAGGAGCGCACCATGGCTGAGATCTCCCGCCTCCCCGGTCCCGTCGCCGACATCTGGGAGTGGCAGCTCGACGGCTCCTGCCGCGAGGCGGACCCCAACCTCTTCTTCCACCCCGAGGGCGAGCGCGGCCCGGCCCGCCGCAACCGCGACGCCGCCGCGCAGGCCGTGTGCGCCGCCTGCCCCGTCATCCAGCAGTGCAAGCAGCACGCCCTGAAGGTGCGCGAGCCCTACGGCGTGTGGGGCGGCCTGACCGAGGACGACCGCGAGGCCATCTACGCGGCGGAGCGCCGCCGCACCCTGCGCATCGCCAGCTGACAGCCACCCGCTCCGCCCGCGCGCGCGGTGGTGCGGCGCACGGCGCGGAGCGCGCCGGTCCCGCCGGGACCGACGCGAAGAGGCCCGGCCCCCTCGGGGGGACCGGGCCTCTCGCACGTGCGGGGCGGTGTCAGTGGCCGTGCCCGTGGCCGTGCCCGGCGGCCGCCGGCTCCTCCTCCTTCTTGTCCACCACCAGCGTGTCCGTGGTGAGGACCATGGAGGCGATCGAGGCCGCGTTGCGCAGCGCCGAGCGCGTCACCTTCACGGGGTCGATGACGCCCGCGGCGACCAGGTCGACGTACTCGCCGGTCGCGGCGTTGAGGCCGTGGCCCGGCTGCAGGCCGCGGACCTTCTCCACGACGACGTAGCCCTCCTCGCCGGCGTTCTCGGCGATCCAGCGCAGCGGCTCGGTGGCGGCGCGGTGCACCAGCTTGACGCCGGTCGCCTCGTCGCCCGTGGTCCCCAGGCCGTCCTCCAGGACGGACACCGCGTGGGTCAGGGCGCTGCCGCCGCCGGCGACGATGCCCTCCTCGATCGCGGCGCGCGTGGCGGAGACGGCGTCCTCGATGCGGTGCTTCTTCTCCTTCAGCTCCACCTCGGTGTGCGCGCCGACCTTGATGACGACGACACCGCCGGCGAGCTTGGCCAGGCGCTCCTGCAGCTTCTCGCGGTCCCAGTCGGAGTCGGTGCGCTCGATCTCCGCCTTGATCTGGGCGACGCGGCCCGCGACCTCGTCGGACGAGCCGGCGCCGTCGACGATGGTCGTGTCGTCCTTGGTGACCGTGATGCGGCGGGCGGTGCCCAGCACGTCGAGGTCCACCTGGTCCAGCTGCAGGCCGACCTCCTCCGCGACGACCTGCGCGCCCGTGAGGGTGGCGATGTCGCCGAGGATCGCCTTGCGGCGGTCGCCGAAGCCGGGGGCCTTGACGGCCACCGCGTTGAAGGTGCCGCGGATCTTGTTGACCACCAGGGTCGACAGTGCCTCGCCCTCGACGTCCTCGGCGATGATCAGCAGCGGCTTGGAGGCCTGCAGGACCTTCTCCAGCAGCGGCAGCAGCTGCTGCACCGTGGAGATCTTGCCCTGGTGCACGAGCACGTAGGCGTCCTCCAGGACGGCCTCCTGGCGCTCGGCGTCGGTGACGAAGTAGGGCGAGACGTAGCCCTTGTCGAACTGCATGCCCTCGGTGAAGTCCAGCTCCAGCGCCGTGGTGGAGGCCTCCTCCACGGTGATGACGCCGTCCTTGCCGACCTTGTCGAAGGCGTCGGCCAGCAGCTCGCCGACCGTGGCGTCCTGCGCGGAGATGGTCGCGACGTGGGCGATGTCGCCCTTGCCGTCGACGTCGCGGGCCAGCTCGAGCAGCTTGTCGTTGACCGCCTCGACGGCCTTGTCGATGCCGCGCTTGAGGCCGGACGGCGCCGCGCCCGCGGCCACGTTGCGCAGGCCCTCCTTGACCAGGGCCTGGGCCAGGACGGTCGCCGTGGTGGTGCCGTCGCCGGCGACGTCGTTGGTCTTGGTGGCGACCTCCTTGGCGAGCTGGGCGCCGAGGTTCTCGTAGGCGTCCTCCAGCTCCACCTCGCGGGCGATGGTCACGCCGTCGTTGGTGATGGTGGGAGCGCCCCACTTCTTGTCGATGACGACGTTGCGGCCGCGGGGGCCGAGCGTCACCTTGACGGCGTTCGCGAGCGCGTCGACTCCGCGCTCCAGGGACTTGCGGGCGGCGTCGTCGAACGCGAGCTGCTTGGCCATGTCGTTCCTTCCTCGGGGTCTTCCGGCTGTGCTGCGGAACGCGGACGCCCCGGTGCCCGGTTCACGGGCGCCGGGGCGTCGGGGTGCTGCCGCTGCTTACTTGGCGACCTTGGCGAGCACGTCGCGGGCCGAGAGGATCAGCAGCTCGTCGCCGCCGTACTTGACCTCGGTGCCGCCGTACTTCGAGTAGATGACCTTGTCGCCGACGGTGACGTCGACCGGCACGCGGTTGCCGTTGTCGTCCACGCGGCCGGGGCCGACCGCCAGGACCTCGCCCTCCTGGGGCTTCTCCTTGGCGGTGTCCGGGATGACGAGACCGGAGGCGGTCGTCTGCTCCGCGTCGAGCGGCTTGACGACGATGCGGTCCTCGAGCGGAGTGATGGAGACCGACACTGAGCGGCCCTCCCCTTCTGCTGTCGCGAACTCTGTACGGGGTGGTCGGTGGACGGGGTGGTGCGCGACCGTCGTCGCGGGTGCCGGCGGCACCGCCCCGCCGTTGGCACTCCCTGGTGCGGAGTGCCACCCGACGCTGGGCGTGACGCTAGCACTCCCGCCCCCTGAGTGCCAGACGCCCTCCCCCGGGCGGCGCTGCGGCAGCATGGGCCCCGTGGAGGCCCCCGAGGACGTGCAGGCGCTGACGTCGCCGGCGGGGCGGGCGCTGCTCGCGCGGCTGGCCGACGACCCCGCCGCCGGGCCCGGCGGGGACCCCCTGGCCCACCGGGAGCGGCTGCGGCCCGAGGGGCTCGAGCCGCACCTGGTGGCCCTGGCCAAGAACCAGGACCGGCTTCGGGGCCAGGGGG
>NZ_JBJLSH010000068.1:0-14295 GCF_050871905.1 Kineococcus haloalkalitolerans | reverse complement strand
CGGCCCCCCCCCCCCGCCCGGGCCCCCCCCGGCGCGGGCGCCCGCGGCCGGCGCGCCCTCGCGCCGACCCGCCCCGGCCTCGCGCGGGCGCAGCGCGGCCTCGCTGTCGGCGGCCGAGCGCCGCCGCACCCGCGGCCCCCGCGTCCTCGTCATCACCGCCCTGCTGCTGGTGCTGGCCGTCTTCCTGCTGCCCAGCTGGCAGAAGTGGCTGGAGCAGCGCTCGGAGATCGGGCGGCTGGAGGCGACGATCGGCCAGCAGCAGGAGGACCTGGCGGCCATGCGCGCCGAGCAGGCCCGCTGGGCCGACGACGCCTACGTGCGCACCCAGGCGCGGGCCCGGCTGCAGTACGTGGTGCCGGGGGAGACCCCCTACGTCGTGGACTCCCAGCGCGAGACCGACGCCGTGCCGCCCGCCGAGGCGGCCGCCTCCGTGCCGCGCTCGTCCGCGGCCTGGTACGAGAACATCTGGGACTCGCTGCGCGTCGCCGGCGTGTCCGACCCCTCCTCGGCGCCGGACGCGCCCTCGCTGGAGCCCGTCCCCGCCCCGACCCTGGACGGCGAGTGACCGACGAACCCACCGAGCGGGACCTGCGGACCATCCGCGAGCTCCTCGGCCGCGTCCCCCGGGGCGTGGTCTCCATCGCCCACCGCTGCACCTGCGGGCGCCCCGACGTCGTCGAGACCGCGCCGCGGCTGCCCGACGGCACGCCGTTCCCGACGACCTACTACCTCACCGACCCGTTCGCCGCGGCCCTGCTGAGCACGCTGGAGGCCTCCGGCCTCATGCGGGAGATGACGCAGCGCCTGGCCGACGACCCCGAGCTGGCGGCCGCGTACGCCGCCGCGCACGAGGACTACCTGCGCCGCCGGGAACGGCTGGGGCACGTCGCGGAGATCGAGGGCGTCTCGGCCGGCGGGATGCCCACCCGCGTGAAGTGCCTGCACGCCCTGGCCGGGCACGCCCTGGCGGCCGGGCCGGGCGTCAACCCGCTCGGCGACGAGGCCCTCGCGCTGCTGGCCGAGCGCGGCGGCTGGCCGGCCACCTGCCCGCACACCGCCCTCGACGCGCCCACCGCCGATCCCGCCCCGGGGGAGGGCGGGCGCGCGTGAGCGTGCGCGTCGCCGCCGTCGACTGCGGCACCAACTCCCTGCGCCTGCTCGTCGCCGACGTCGACCCGCGCGCGGGGACCCTGACGGACGTCGTGCGCACCATGCGCGTCGTCCGCCTCGGGCAGGGCGTCGACGCCACCGGCGCCTTCGCCCCCGAGGCGCTGCGGCGCACCCTGGCGGCCGTCGACGAGGCCGCCGCCGCCTGCCGCGAGCACGGCGTGGCGCCCGCCGCGGTGCGCTTCGTGGCCACGTCGGCCACCCGCGACGCGGCGAACCGCGACGAGCTCACCGCGGGCGTGCGCGAGCGCCTCGGCGTCGTCCCGGAGGTCGTCAGCGGCGAGGAGGAGGCCCGGCTCAGCTTCACCGGCGCCACCCGCGAGCTCCTCGGCGCCCGGCCCGCGCCGTTCCTCGTCGTCGACCTCGGCGGCGGGTCCACCGAGTTCGTCCTGGGCACCGACGACGTGGAGGCCGCCCTCTCCGTGGACGTCGGCTCCGTGCGCCTGACCGAGCGGCACCTGCGCTCCGACCCGCCCACCGCCGCCGAGGTCGCCGCCGCCGAGGCCGACGTCGACCGCGCCCTCGACGAGGTGGCCCGGCACGTGCCGCTGGAGCGCACCGGCACCCTCGTCGGCGTCGCCGGGACGATCACCACGCTGACGGCCGCGGCGCTCGACCTGCGCGCCCAGGAGCCCGGCAGCACGCACGGCGCCGCGCTGCCCGCGGAGCGGCTGCGCGCGGCGTGCGACGCGATGCTGGCCCGCACCCGCCCCGAGCGCGCGGCCCTGCCGTACCTGCACCCCGGCCGCGTCGACGTCATCGGCGCCGGCGCCCTCGTCTGGCGCCGCGTCCTGGCGCGCGTGGCCGGCCGCGGGGACGTCGTGACGAGCGAGCACGACATCCTCGACGGGGTCGCCCTGTCCGCGGCCGCCCGCCTGGACGGCTGAGCGCCCGCGGACCTGGCAGGCTGGTCGGGCACCGCACCCGCACGAGAGGACCCCCGTGAGCACCGTCAGCGCCTCGACGTCCCGCCGCATCCAGGCGCCCGCCGACCGCGTGGTGGCCGCCCTGGCCGACTACCGCGAGACGCGCGCCAAGCTGCTGCCCGCGGCGTTCACCCACTACGAGGTCCTCGAGGGCGGTGTCGGGGACGGCACGGTGGCCCGCTGGAAGCTGCACGCCACCAAGAAGCGCGTGCGCGACGTCGTCGCCGACGTCACCTCCACCGACGCCCACGGCCTGCTGGAGAGCGACCGCAACTCCTCCCTGCGCACCGCCTGGCGGGTCGAGGAGGCCGGCCCCGACGCCAGCGACGTGGTGGTCACCTCCGAGTGGCAGGGCGCCGGCGGGGTCGGCGGCTTCTTCGAGCGCACGTTCGCCCCCCGCGGCCTGCAGCGCATCTACGGCGAGCTGCTGGACGAGCTCGCCACCGAGCTGGAGCGCTGAGGACCACGGCGGGGCGTTCCGGCGCCACGGCGGCCACGGCGGCCACGGCGGCCACGGCGGCCACGGCGGCCGCGGCGGCGCGGACCGGCGCGACGGCCGCCGCGAGCGGGCCGGCGCTGCTGCCGCACCCGGCGGTGGGCGGCGCGTTCGCCTCGCCCGTGCCGCCGGGCACCGGGTGGCCGCTGGACCCGTCCGTGCCGGGCACCCCGGTCGCCCGCACCCCGGCCGACGTGCGCCGCCTGGCCGACGGCGCCACCGGGCCGGAGCAGGTGCAGGCCGCCTCCGCGGTCTGCCGGGCGTGCCCGCGGCTGGTCGAGCACCGCGAGACCACGGCGCGCGCCAAGCGCCGCGCGCACGCGCACGAGCCGTACTGGGGCCGGCCCGTGCCCAGCCTGGGCGTCGAGGACCCGCGGGTCCTCGTCGTCGGCCTGGCCCCCGCCGCCCACGGCGGCAACCGCACCGGCCGGGTGTTCACCGGCGACTCCTCCGGGGACTGGATCGTCGCGGCCCTGCACCGCGCCGGCCTGGCCGACCGCGCCACGTCGGTGCACGCCGCCGACGGGCTCGCGCTGCACCGCACCCGGATCGTGGCGCCCGTGCGCTGCGCGCCGCCGGACAACCGCCCCTCCACCGCCGAGCGCGACACCTGCGCGCCGTGGCTGGACGCCGAGCTGCGGCTGTGCGCGGCGCGGCTGGACGTCGTCCTGGCCCTGGGCGCCTTCGCCCACGCCTCGGCCCTGGCGGCGGCGCGCCGCGCCGGCTGGGACGTCCCGCGGCCGGCGCCCCGCTTCGGCCACGGCGCCGAGGCCGTCCTGCTGGCGCCGTCCCCCGACGGGCCCGGCGGCCCGGGCCGCCCGGTCGTGCTGCTGGACAGCTACCACGTCAGCCGGCAGAACACCGCGACCGGCCGGCTCACCCGCGACATGCTCGACGCGGTCCTGACCCGCGCCGTCGACCTGGTGCGCCCGTGAGCCGCGCGACCGCCCGGCGGGCGCTGCCGCCCACGACCGCCGCCCCTCGCGTCCTCGTCGTCGGCGGCGGCGTGGCCGGCTCCGCCGTCGCCCGGCGCCTGCTGCGCGTCCTGGCGCCGGGGGAGGCGCACGTCACCGTCGTCGACCCCGGTGGCACCACGACCGACCCGGCCCGGCTGGCCGGCGTGGTCACCGGTGCCGTGCGCCCGGCCGCCGCGGCCGCGCCCCTGGCGGAGGCCCTGCGCGGCGCGGAGGTCGTGGCGGGCGCCGTCACGGCGCTGCGGCACGACGAGCGCACCGCCCGCGTCGAGCTGCCCGGCGGCGCGGTGGACCTGCGCTACGACGCGCTGGTGCTGGCGACCGGGACCGCGCCGCCGGCCGGACCGGGACCCGGGGACGACCTCGTCCTGCGCACGGCCGAGGACGCGCTGCGCCTGCGCGAGCGGGTCCTGGACCGGCTGCGGCGGGCCGAGCGGTCGCCCGACGCCGCGCCCGGTGGTCCCGGCGCACCGGGCGGCGAGCGGACCCGCCTGCTGACGACCGCGGTCGTCGGCGCCGGCTGGGCCGGGGCGTCGGCGGCGGCGGCGGTCGAGCAGCTGGCGCGGTCGGTGACGCGCACGTCCGCGACCCTGCGGCCCGCCGACGTGCGCGTCGTCCTGCTCGGCGCGGGCGGCGGGGTGCTGCCCGGGCTCGACCCGGCCGCCGCCGCCCGGGTCGTGCACGACCTGCGCCGGCGCGGCGTGGAGGTCCACCCGGACGCCGGGCCGGACGAGCTGGGGGACCCGCGGTCCTGGGCGGGGACCGTCGTGCGCGCGCTGGAGGCACCCCACCCGCTGCCCGCGGCCGCCGGGCTGCCGGTGGACGCGCGCGGGCGCCTGCTCGTGGGTGCGGACCTGCGCGTGGTGGACGGCGCGGGGACGCCCGTGCCGGGCGCCTGGGGCGCCGGGGACGGCTGCGCCGTGCCCGACGCGACCCGCCCCGGGCGCACCTGCCCGGCCACGGCCGACCACGCCGTCCAGCAGGCCCGCCACCTCGCCGACGGCGTCGCCGCGGTGCTGCGCGGCGGCCGGCCCGCGCCGTTCCGCTACCGCACGCCGCTGCGGCAGCGGCTGCGGCCGGCCGGGCCGCCCACCGGCCCCGCCACGCCAGCCGCCTAGGATCGGCGACCGCAGCACCCGCCCGGGTGGCGTAACTGGTAGGCGCACGGGGCTTAAACCCCCGGGCCGTTCGCGGCGTGCGGGTTCGACCCCCGTCCCGGGCACCGGCACCCCCGCAGCGCGTCCCGGGACCGTGACGGACCTGTGACCGGCCGCACGCGATCTCCGGGAACCCCCGCGGCGCCGGTGGCGTTGCACCCGGCGACACCCCTTCACGGAGGAGCCATGGAGAGCAGGAACCCCGTCTTCGCCAACAGCGGCGAGTGGAAGCGCGGCGGCTACGCCACGTTCGACGCGCCGTCCTCGTCGCGCCCGGCGCGCGGCGGTGCGCCCGCCGCCCCCGCCGACGCCTCCGCGCAGACGCTGGAGGACTGGTACCGCAAGCCGTCCGCCACCCCGGAGCAGTCCCGGCGCATGACGCTGGACGACGTCGTCGTCCGCACCGGCATGCTGTTCGTCGTCCTGCTCGCCGGCGCCGCGATCGGCTGGACCGCGCAGGTGGGTCTCCTCCTGGCCATCGGCGCCGCGCTCGGCGCGATGGTCCTCGGCATCTGGGCGCAGGCGTCCAAGAAGGTCCGTCCGGGCCTGATGTTCGCCTACGCCGGCCTGCAGGGCGTCTTCGTCGGCGCGATCTCCCAGTGGTACACGCTGGCCTTCGGCAACGGGCTGGTCCCGCAGGCCGTCGTCGGCACCCTGGCCGCCTTCGGCGCCATGCTGCTGGCGTACAAGACCGGGCTGATCCGGGCCACCGCCCGCTTCCGCAAGATCATGACGATCGCCGTCATCGGCTACCTGATCTTCGGGCTGGTCAACCTCGGCGTCGCGCTGTTCACCGGCGCCAGCGTCTACGGCATGGGCGGGATCATCCCCGTCCTCGTCGGCGGCCTCGGCGTGACCCTGGCCTCGCTGTTCCTCGTGCTCGACTTCGACTACATCGAGCAGGGCATCCGCAACGGCCTGCCCCAGCAGGAGGCGTGGCGCGCCGGCTTCGGCCTCATGGTCACCCTCGTGTGGCTGTACCTGGAGATCCTGCGCCTGCTCGCCATCCTCCGCGGCAGCGACTGACCCGCCGCTGAGCACGCACGTGCAGCACCCCCCGGAGCCCGGGGCGCCGGCCGACGAGGCCGCGCGCTCCGGGCTCCGGCGCGTCGTGGACGCGGTCGCCGACCGCGTGCGCGCCCTGCCGCTGTCGCAGCTGGACCGGGCGCCCCTCGGTGGGCAGGAGGTGCGCGCCGCAGCCGTGCGCCGCGCCGCGCAGGAGCTGGCCGACCTCGGCGCCGACGCCGAGGGCCGGCCCCGGCGCGCCCTGCCGCCGCTGGCGCTGCACGGCCTGGGCGACCAGCTGGCCGTCGTCGGCCACGACGTCGCCGAGCACGGCGACGCGGGTGCCCTGCGGGCCGCCCACGACGTCGTCACCGGGCTGCGCCGCGCGCTGTGAGCGCGTCCCGCCGCGTGCGGGATGATGGGCCCATGCGCTACGCCGAGTCCGTCGTCGACCTCGTGGGCGGGACCCCGCTCGTCAAGCTCACCAGGGTCACCGAGGGCCTGAGCTGCACCGTCCTGGCGAAGGTGGAGTACCTCAACCCCGGCGGGTCCGTGAAGGACCGCATCGCCCTGAAGATGGTCGAGGCCGCCGAGGCCGAGGGCTCGCTGAAGCCCGGTGGGACGATCGTCGAGCCCACCAGCGGCAACACCGGCGTCGGCCTGGCGCTGGTCGCCCAGCAGCGCGGGTACAAGTGCGTGTTCGTCTGCCCCGACAAGGTCGGCGTCGACAAGCGCAACGTCCTCAAGGCCTACGGCGCCGAGGTCGTCGTCTGCCCCACGGCCGTGCCGCCGGAGGACCCGCAGTCGTACTACTCGGTCTCCGACCGCCTCGTGCGCGAGATCCCCGGCGCCTGGAAGCCGAACCAGTACGCGAACGTCAACGGCCCGGCCAGCCACTACGAGACCACCGGCCCGGAGATCTGGGCCGACACCGACGGGAGGGTCACCCACTTCGTCACCGGCGTGGGCACCGGCGGCACCATCACCGGCACCGGCCGCTACCTCAAGGAGCAGGGCCCGGTGCGCGTCGTCGGCGTCGACCCGGAGGGCTCGGTGTACTCCGGCGGCACCGGCCGCCCCTACCTCGTCGAGGGCGTGGGCGAGGACTTCTGGCCGAGCGCGTACGACCCGTCGGTGCCCGACGAGATCGTCGCCGTCTCCGACGCGGAGTCCTTCCAGATGACCCGCCGCCTGGCCCGCGAGGAGGGCCTGCTCGTCGGCGGCTCGTGCGGCATGGCGGTCGTGGGCGCCCTGCGGGTGGCCGAGCGCCTCGGCCCCGACGACGTCGTCGTCGTGCTGCTGCCCGACGGCGGCCGCGGCTACCTGGGCAAGATCTTCAACGACGAGTGGATGGCCTCCTACGGCTTCGTGCCCGCCGCCGAGGGCGGCACGGCCGGCGACGTGCTGCGGGTGAAGTCCGCGGGGCTGCCCGCCCTGGTGCACACCCACCCGACCGAGACCGTGCACGACGTCATCGAGATCATGCGCGAGTTCAGCGTCTCCCAGCTGCCGGTGGTGGGCGCCGAGCCGCCTGTCATGGCGGGCGAGATCGCCGGCGCGGTCACCGAGCGCGACCTGCTGGACAAGGTGTTCTCGGGCCGGGCGAAGATGTCGGACGCCGTCAGCGCCCACATGGGCCCCGCCCTGCCGCTCGTGGGCGCCGGGCAGTCCGTCCAGGAGGCCCGGCACGCCCTGGAGCACCAGGACGCGGTCGTCGTCGTCGAGGACGGCAAGCCCGTGGGCGTCATCACCCGGCACGACCTGCTCGGGTTCCTGGCGACCTCCCGCGCCCAGCAGCCGCCCGCGGTCAGCAGCTGACCGCGGTCAGCAGCTGACCGCGGTCAGTAGCGGATGGCGTCGATGACCTGCGCGCGCACGGCCATCGTCGCCGGCACGAGCCCGGCCAGCGCCCCGACGGCGGTGGCGGCGAGGAACCCCTCGACCGCCGCCGCCACCGGGTAGGCGGGCACGTCGGTCAGCGTCAGCCCCGCCGGCAGCAGCAGCTCCAGCGGCGCGTTGGACACCAGCGCCACCGACAGGGCCACGGCCAGCGCCCCGGCGGCGGCGGTCGCGGCGACGCTCTCCAGCAGCACGGCGCAGAACACCCGCCCGGACGTGGCGCCGAAGCTGCGCCGCACGCCGATCTCCCGGATCCGCTGGCGCACCGTCACCAGGCCGACGTTGAGAACGCCGATGCCGCCCAGCAGCAGCGCGAAGACGCCGACGCCGCGCACGCCGTAGGCCAGGACGACGTCCAGCACCCCCAGCTCGCCGCCCGCGTCGGCGCGCCACACGCTCACCGAGGTGCCCGGCAGGGCGGCCTGCACCTCCGACTGCAGCAGCGCCGTGAGCGCCTCGGCGTCCGTGTCGGGCACCCACAGCTCCAGAGACGGCGGCCCCGACCAGGCCGGGTCGACCAGGCCCCACGCCGCCGCCGCGGAGTTCAGCACGAACCCCGCGGGCACGGCCGGGTCGGAGTACGGCGGGGACACCACGCCGACGACGGTCGCCCGCACCGGCCGCTCGCCGCCGAGGACCACGGTGGCGGGGGCCGAGCCGTCGAAGCCGACCTGGTCGGCGAAGGCCCGGTTGACGACCAGCCGCGGGGAGAACGCCTCCTCGTCGGCCGGGGCGAACCACCGCCCGCTCTCGGGCGAGACGCGGTGCATCACGCCGTAGGCGGCGTCGACCCCGGTCAGCTGCACCGTCTGCGCGCCCGCGGCGAAGCGGACCACCACGGGCGCCGACCCGCCGGAGACCAGGCCGGACCAGCGCACGTCGTGGCGCTCGGCGGCCTCCCGCAGCGCCGCGACGACCCGTTCGGTGCCCTCGGCGGTCACGGCGCCGTTCGGGTACGCGTTGACCTGCAGCGTCGCCGGCCGTCCCGCGCTGCGCTCGAAGCTCTCCCCGAGCAGCTGGCGGCCCATCCCGCCCACGGCCGTGATCGTGGTCATCGCGAAGACGGCGAGGAACACCCCCACGAGCGAGAGGACGACGCGCGCGCGGTGCACGCGCACCTCGCCCCACGCCTCCACCAGCGCGGCGGCGACGGACACCAGCGGCCGCACCAGAGCGCTCACACCGTCTCCCGGTGGGCGGTGAGGTCGGCCACGGACCCGGGCCGCAGCTCGCTGAGCACGCCGTGGTCCAGGCGGAACTGCCGGTCGGCGCGCGCGGCCACGGACAGGTCGTGGGTGATGGTGACCAGCGTCGTGCCGTCCTCGCGGACCAGCTCCTCCAGGACGTCCATGACGGCGCTGCCCGTGTCGACGTCGAGGGCACCCGTCGGCTCGTCGGCCAGCAGCACGCGCGGGCGGCGCACGAGGCTGCGGGCCAGGGCGACGCGCTGCTGCTCGCCGCCGGACAGCTTCTCCGGCAGCGAGTCCAGCCGCTCGCCCAGGCCGACCCGCTCGAGCATCGCGCGGGCGGTGGCGCGGCGGGTGAGGAACTCGCGCGGGGAGCCGTACAGCAGGGGGGCGGCGACGTTCTCCGTCGCCGTCCGGCCGGGCAGCAGGTTGAACTGCTGGAAGACGAACCCGAAGGTGGCGCCGCGCAGCCGCGCGGTCCGGCGCGCGGACAGCTCCGCCGTCGGGCGCCCGTCCAGCAGGTACTGCCCGGAGGTCGGCCGGTCCAGCAGGCCGACGATGTTCAGCAGCGTGGACTTGCCGGAGCCGGAGCGGCCGACGACGGCGACGTGCTCGCCGGCGGCGACGTCCAGGTCGACGCCGGTGAGGATCTGCAGGTGCCCGCCGCCGGGCAGCGCGACGCGCCGGCCCACCCCGCGCAGGGACAGCGCGCTCACCCCGCCACCGGCCCGTAGCCGTAGGGGTCGACCGCCAGGCCGTCGTCGCCGGGCACGAACTGCAGCACCCGCGTGCCCTCGCCGACGCCGCCGCTGACCTCGACGACCTCGCCGTCGGTCAGGCCGAGGACCACGTCGGTCTCGGACGGGACGCCGGCCTCGTCGAGCACCCACACCGTGCCGGTGCCCACGGTGCCGCGCACGGCCGTCACGGGGGCCAGCAGGACGCCGGTGGAGGTGCCGGCGGTGACCTCCACGGTGGCCGACACGCCCGCGAAGACGGGCACGTCGCCGGGCACGCGGCAGGTCACCCGGGCGCCGGTCGGTGCGGCGCCCGGGTCGGCGTAGGGGTCGGGGACGGCGGGCGCGGCCGGGGCGCCGGTGCCGGGCTCGGGGGTGCCGGTGCGCAGGTCGGTGCACTCGAAGGTGCCGGGGCCGCCGGGCACCGTCACCCGCGCCGAGCTGGGCGGGGCGAGCAGGCGGAACTGCTCCTCCTGCGTCAGCGGGGCGGAGACGGTGAGGGTGCCGGGGCTGACCGCGGCGACGGCGTCCCCGACGGCGACCTGCTGGTCGGGCAGCACGTCCAGGGAGGTCAGCGTGCCCGTGGACGTCGCGGACACCGTGACGGTGCGCGTGCGGGGGGCCGCCGGTGCCGCCGGGACGGGCGCCGGGGCGCCGTCGGCGGCCGGAGCGGGGGCGGCGACCGGGGCGGGGTCCTCCACGGGCACCACGACGGTGAACAGCGGCGTCCCGCGCTCCACGGCGTCCCCGACGGCGGCCCGCACCCGGCCCACGGCGCCCGCCGCGGTGGACTTCACCGTCACGGCCGGGTCGGCCTGCACGGTGCCGGACAGGGTGACGGTGTTGGTGACGTCACCGCGCACGACGGTCGCCTCGGCCGGGGTGAGGTCGACGGTCGGCCCGGCGACGGGGCCGGTGCCGTCGCGGCCGGCGCGCGGGCCGAACGCGAGCTGGACCAGCGCCACCGCGATGACCGCCCACACCAGCAGCCGCAGCGCGGGGAAGACGATCGTCCGGACGACACCCACCGGCCACCTCCTGGTGCGACGGGGGTGGCGCGGTGCGACAGGAACCCCCGGAGCGGCGACGCTCGCGCGGAACGTAACAGCGCGTGCGCGGCACGGGGGAGTCGTTCACCCAAGCGTGATCAGCCTCCGCCGGACACCTCCACGGCCCCCACCGTCGCGCCGCGCAGGCCCAGCTCCGCCCACAGCGACGCGCGCGGCGGCGCCCCGTCGCGGGCCCGCTCGTCGGGGACGCCCACCACGTCCACCCGCACGTCGACCCCGTCCACGTCCGCCCGGCGCAGGCGGGCCGCGAGGTCGTGGACCGGGCCCTGCGGTCCCTCGACGGCCAGGGTGGCGGTGCGCCCGCCGGGGGCGAGGCGCGCGGTCACCTGCCAGCGGCCCCCGCCGGGCCCGCCGCGGGCCGCGGCCGCCGGTGCCAGGGCGACCGCGAGGAGGGCGCGCACCCCGGCCGCGAGGTCCTCCGCCGCGCCGGACCCGGCCGCCTCGCGGCGGTCGTCGACGACGTCGACCGACGCCCCGGCCTCCCGCGCGGCCCGCAGCCGGGCCCGCAGCGGGCCGTCGAGCAGCGCCCGGGCGTGCAGGTCGTCGCGCAGCTGCCGCTCCAGCGCGGCGCACTCGCGCGCCAGGACCGCCCAGCCCACCCCGCTGCCGCCCGACGCGGCGCTCGCGCCCGCTGCGGCGCTCGCGCCCGACGCGGCGCTCCCGCCCGCTGCGGCGCTCGCGCCGTCGGTGGCCGGCCCGCCGGGCCGGCTCTGCGCGATCCGGCGCAGCAGCGGGACGACGTCGTGCTGCAGCTCGGCGCGCCGCTGCCGGGCGCTGGTGTCGCGGGCCGCCGCGGCGGCCGCCTCGGCGACCGCGACCCCGGCCCGCTCCTCGTAGCGGGCGACGTCCCGCTCGGCGCGGTCGAACAGGTGCCGCACCCCGGCGGTGGCCGCGCACCACATGATCGCCGGCTGGCACAGGGCGGCGATCGTCACGGCGTCGGTCCCCGGTGGGTCCGCGGGCAGCACGCAGGCGGTGACCACGGCCGCCAGGCCCACCTCGCCGGCCAGCGCCGCCCGCCAGCGGCGCCGCACGATGAGGGCCGCCGCGACGACCTGGACCGCCCCCGGCCACCAGTTGGCGTAGGTGCGCCACGCCTCCACCGGCAGGTGCGGCATCACCACCAGCCCCGCCAGGGGCAGCACGGCCGCGGCCGCCCACGCCTGCGCCGCGGGCAGGTGCACGGGCCCGCCGCGCAGCGGCCGCAGCAGCCAGGCGCTCACCCCGCAGACGAGGACGACGGCGGCGAGCGACAGGGCGGGCGCGCGCGTGGTCTCCAGCGACAGCAGCGCCACGAGCGGGGCGTGGGCGAACAGCCACAGCGGCGCCCCGACCGCGCAGGCCCGCTGCACGGGGGTCACGGCGCGCCGCCCCCGGCAGTGGCCAGCGGCGCCCGCAGCACGACCCGCGTGCCGCGGCCGGGCGCGGACAGCACCTGCGCGCGGCCGCCGACGGCCTCCACCCGCCGGCCCACGGACACGCTCAGGCCCAGCCGGCCGCCCGCGACGGCGGCCGGGTCGAAGCCGACGCCCTCGTCGCGCACCTCCACCACGACGACGTCGTCCACCACGGCGGCCGCGACGGTGGTGAGCGGGACCGGCCCGCCGGGACCGCCGCCGTGCCGGACGGCGTTGCGGACGGCCTCCGCCGTCGCGTCGGCCAGGGCGTCGGCCACGTCGGCCGCGAGCCGGGCGCTCGCGGGTGCGGCGGCGAGGGCGCCGACCTCCACGACGGCCCCGGGGGCGCGGCGGTGCGCGGCCTCGGCGAGGCGGCCGGCCAGGCCCGCCGGCCCGGCCAGCGGCACGGGGGCGGGGGCGACGTCGCGGCCCAGCCGCCGCAGCGCGGTGCGGGCCGCGTCCCCGGCCACCGCCCGGTCCTCGCCCGTGCGGGCTGCCGCCGCCACGGACAGGACGGCCAGCACGTCGTCGTGGACGATCGCGTCCCAGCGCGCGTGCTCGCGCTCGGCGGCGGCCGCGGCGGCGGCGCGGGCGGCCGCGGCGTCCGCCTGGGTGCGCGCGGTCGCGACCTGGTCCGCGGCGGCGCGCACGGCCTGCACGGCGACGGAGGCGGCGGCCACGATGACCAGCAGCAGCAGGCCGTCCAGCACGGCCTCCAGCGGGGGCTGCCGCCACGTCCCGCTCAGCGGCAGCACGCCCCGCACGGCGATGTGCACCAGCCCCGCGACCAGCGCGGGCCCCAGGGGCAGCACGACGGCGGCGGCACCCACCGTGGCCGGGGACAGGGCCAGCTCCCACGGCGCCGGTGCCCGCCCCGCGGCGGGCGGGGCGAGGACCGCGTGCCCCAGGACGAGCGCGTTGCCGGTGACCACGACGGCCCAGCAGGCGCCCCGCAGCCCCTCGCCGGTCCACGCGGCGCGCGCCAGCGCGGCGACCAGCCCGAGGTGGGCGGCGACGGCCGTGGCCGACCACCACGCCGGTTCGGTCGTCGTGCGCGCCAGCAGGTCGGTGGCGACGGTGGGGGAGATGGACACCAGGGCCACGGCCACCACCAGGGCCACCAGGCGGCGCACCCCCCGCGCGCTCACGCGCGGCTCACCGCCCGCTCACCCGCCGGGGGCGGGGTCCGGCGGCGCGGCCCGCGGGCCGGGCTCGTGGGGGCGCAGGACGCCGTCCTCGACCGCGCGCCGGTACAGCTCCATGCGCGTGTAGGCGGGCCGGTCCAGGGCGGCGTACTTGGCGCGGATGCGCTTGAGGTAGCTCTTGGCGGTCTCCAGGGTCACCCCCAGGCGCAGCGCGACCGAGCGCGCGGGCATGCCGCCGGCGTACAGCTCCAGGACGCGCCGCTCCTGCGGGGACAGGTGGTCGGCCAGGTCGGCGTCCACCTGCAGCGCAGCGGCCGTCTCGGCCGAGGCGAGCGTCTCCCCGGCGGCGACGGCGCGCACGGCCTCGGCGACCGTGGCCACCGGCCGGTCCTTGAGCAGGACGCCCTGGGCGCCGGCCTGCAGCGCCTCGAGGGCGGCGTCGTGCTGGCGGCCCTCGGTGTAGACGACGACGCGGCACCCGGCGTCCACGAGCGCGGTGACGTTGTCGCGGGGGCGGGAGCCGTCGCCCAGGCGCAGGTCCAGCAGCACGACGTCCGGCACCGGCTCGCCGTCCGCGCCGGCGAGCAGCCCGGACACGGTGGCCGCCGTGCGGGTCAGCCGCAGGCCGGGGTCGACGTCCGCCAGCTCGACCCGCAGGCCCGCCAGGAGGGCCGGGTGGTCGTCGACCGCGGCCAGGCGCAGCGCACCGCCCACCGTCCCCGGATCGCCCTCGTGCACCGCAGCCCCCTCCACCAGCCCCCGCGGGCTGCGCCGTCCCCGACGGGCTCCTCGGGTCCTGCGGAGCGCACGCGCCCGCGGACGACCGGACTAGCCCGGGCGGGTTTCTCCACTAACCAGGTGGCCACACCGTAGCGACCCTGCCGGGCGTCGGCGTGCGCGGCGCGGGCACCCCGCTCCCCGAAAGGGGGGTGTTCGTGCGGCGCCGCGGCAGGAGGTGGTCTGGGAGGATGCTGGACGCGCACCCCGCCGGGGGGACGGGGTGCCGTCGACGCAGGAGGAGGGGGGGGGGGGGGGGGGGGGGGGGGGGGGGGGGGGGGGGGGGGGGGGGGGGGGGGGGGGGGGGGGGGGGGGGGGGGGGGGGGGGGGGGGGGGGGGGGGGGGGGGGGCGGGGGGG
>NZ_JBJLSH010000067.1:0-15270 GCF_050871905.1 Kineococcus haloalkalitolerans | reverse complement strand
CCGTCGCCCGGGCCCCGCGGGCCCCCCCCCGGCCGGGGGGGGGGCACCGCCGCGTCCGCGAGCCGGTCAGGCGGCGCGGCCGTCCTGCCCGCCGGAGCGCTCGCGCGGCAGCTTGACGGCGACGACGGGGACGTCGGCGTCCATGAGCAGCTCCTGCGACAGGCTGCCCAGGACCGCCTTGCCGACCGGGGAGCGGCGGCGGACGCCGATCACCAGCCGGTCGACGGTGCCGGCGCGCTCGCGCAGGACGTCCAGGACGGCGTCGCCCGGGCTGCGCCGGCCGCGGCGGTCGACGACCTCCAGCCTCAGCCCCTCCGGGGCGCCGGAGACGTCCAGGGCGCCGAGCCTGAGGTTGACCACCACGAGGTCGGTCCCCAGCCGCTGCGCCTCGGTGAAGGCGTGCGCCAGCGCGTGCTCGCCCTCGGCGGAGTCGGTGACGGCCACCACGACGGACGCCGGGCCCCTCCCGGGTGCCGCGTCGCGCCCCGCGACGTCCTGCTCCGCGGCGTCCTGCCCGGCGCTCACGAGTAGTCCCGCCGGAACTGGCTCTCGAGCTGCTCCAGGGAGCGGCCGCGGGTCTCGGGGACCACCGTCCTGGCGAAGGCGATCGCCAGGAGGCCGAGACCGGCGAAGACGAAGAACGTGTTCGAGATGCCGATGCCGTCGACGAGCTGGGGGAAGGCGAGCGCGACGAGGAAGTTCGTCACCCACAGGACGAACACGGTGAGGCCCAGGCCGAACCCGCGCAGCTTCAGCGGGAAGATCTCCGCGAGCATGAGCCACACGAGCGGGCCGATGGTGCCCTGCATGACGAAGACGAAGCAGACGACGAGCACGAGGATCGTGTAGCTGCGCAGGGTGCCCTCGGGCAGGGTGCTGGACAGGACGCCGACGAGCAGGTGCGTCGTCGTGGTGCCGATGAAGCCGAACAGCAGCATCGGGCGCCGGTCGATCCTGTTGATGAGGGCGAGACCGGTGAGGACGCCGGCCAGGCTGAACAGGCCGTTGAAGGTGTTCGCGATGAGCGCGCCGTTCTGGGAGAACCCGGCCTCCTGCAGCAGCTGGGTCCCGTAGTACATGATCGAGTTGATGCCGGTGAGCTGCTGGAAGACCGCCAGCCCGGCGCCGATGACGACGACCCGGCGCACCCAGCGGGTGCCGAGGTCGGACCAGCCGCCCGTCTGCGCCTCGCGCTCCTGCTCGGCGAGCAGGTGCACCTCGGCCAGCTCGGCCTCGGCGCGCTCGGCGCTGCGGACCTGCCGCAGGACGGCGAGCGCCTCGTCGTCGCGGCCCCTCATGACGAGCCAGCGCGGGCTCTCGGGCATGCGCAGCATCCCGACGAACAGGACGACGGCGGGCAGCGCGGCGACGGCGAGCATGTACCGCCACACGTGCTCGTTGCTGCCCCACACGTTGCCGATGACCGCGTTGACGACGAAGGCCGCGAACTGGCCGAAGACGATCATCACCTCGTTGCGGGTGACGATGCCGCCGCGCCGCTCCGCCGGGGAGATCTCGGCCAGGTAGACCGGCACCGTCACCGACGCGCCGCCGACCGCGAGGCCGAGGACGAAGCGGGCGGGGACGAGCACGGCGAGGCTGGGGGCCAGGACGCAGCCCAGCGTGGCGACGAAGAAGACCACCGCGAGCACCAGGATGTTCCTGCGCCGGCCCTGGAAGTCCGACAGGCGCCCGCCCACGGCGGCACCGGTGGCCGCGCCCAGCAGCAGCACGCTGGTGACCAGGCCCTCGGTGAACGCCGTCAGGCCGAAGTACTGGATCATCGGCTCCAGGGCGCCGTTGATCACCCCGGTGTCGTACCCGAACAGCAGGCCGCCGAAGGTCGCCACGACGGCGACGAGGCCGAGGCGCTTGCTGTGCGGGCCGCGCGTGTCGGGCGGCAGGACGGGCGCGTCCGCGGCGGCCGCGCCGCGGGGCGTCGATGAGGCCATGAGGAACCCTTCGTGCGTGCTGCGTCGCAGCGTCGATCGGGTGGCGCTGCCCGGCCGCCGGTGGCCGGACCGCAGGCACCGTAGGAACGCGCACGTCAGTATGTCAAGACAAACGAACGTGCCGCGAGGCTCGTCGCCCTCCCTGACACCCGGCCACCCCCGCGCCGCCACCCGCTCCGGCAGGATGACCGGGTGGCGATCCAGCTGACCCGGGGCGGCAACACCGACCTGCCCACCACGAGCGTGCGAGCGGTCCTGGGCTGGGACACCGGGCCCGGGGTGCCCGCCGTGGACACCAGCGCGCTGCTGCTGACGGCGGCGGGGAAGGTGCGCTCCGACGACGACTTCGTCTTCTACAACCAGCCGCGCCACCCCTCCGGCGCGCTCGAGCGCCTGCCCGACGGCGCGGTCGTCGTGGACCTGGCGCGCGTGGAGGCGCAGGTGGAGCGCGTCGTCCTCGCGGCCTCCGCCGACGGCGGCACCTTCGGGCAGGTGCCCGGGCTGCACCTGCGCGTGCTGGACGCCGCCGGCGCGGAGCTGGCCCGCTTCGACGTACCCGGGGCGGGCGCCGAGACGGCGTTCGTGGCCGGTGAGCTGTACCGGCGCGGGGACGGCTGGAAGCTGCGCGCCGTCGGGCAGGGGTACGACAGCGGCCTGGCGGGGCTGGCCACCGACTTCGGCATCAGCGTCGACGACGACGGCAGCGGCGCCGGTGCCGCGCCTCCGGGACCGGTGCCGGCGCCCGCGCCCGCGCGCACCCCGCTGAACCTCGACAAGGGCCGGGTCAGCCTGACCAAGCACCAGACGGTGTCGCTGGTGAAGACCGGCGCTCCCCCGCTCAGCGCCGTCACCCTGGGCCTGGGCTGGGACCCCGCCGCGCGCGGGCGCTCCATCGACCTCGACGCCTCCTGCATCGCCTTCGACGCGGCCGGGAAGGACCTGGCGAAGGTGTGGTTCATGGCCAAGAAGGCCTTCGGCGGTGCGGTGCAGCACAGCGGCGACAACCTCACCGGCGCCGGGGACGGCGACGACGAGCAGATCCGCGTGCGCCTGGGCGACCTGCCCGCGCAGGTGCACGCGCTCGTGTTCACCATCAACTCCTTCGGCGGGCAGACGTTCACGCAGGTCTCCCGCGCGTTCTGCCGCCTGCTCGACGAGCGCGGCGCGGAACTGGTGCGCTACGAGCTCAGCGACACGGAGGACACCACCGCGGTCCTCATGTGCGCGGTGGTGCGGGAGGGTTCCGCCTGGTCGATGCGGGCGCTGGGCGAGTTCCGCTCCGGGCGCACCGTGCGCAAGCTCGTCGACCCGGCGCGCGAACTGCTGTTCGGCTGACGGCCGCGCGGCCCGGGCTGCCCGGGCTGCCCGGTCAGCCGGGGTCGTCGCCGGGGCCGCTGCCGGGGCCGCTGCCGGGGCCCAGCAGACCCCGCTCGTAGCCCGCGGCGACGGCGGCCGCCCGGTCGCCCACGCCGAGCTTGTCGTAGACGTGCTGCAGGTGGGTCTTCACCGTCGCCTCGCTGATGAACAGCCGGCGGGCGCACTCGCGGTTGCCCGCCCCGCGGGCGACCAGGCGCAGCACCTGCAGCTCGCGCGGCGACAGCGCCAGCTCGGCCACCACCGGCCGGCGCGCCCGGGCCACCAGCAGCGAGGCCACGGCGGGGGCGAGCACCGACTCCCCGCGCGCCGCCGCCCGCACCCCGCGCAGGAGCTCGGCCACCGGCGCGTCCTTGAGCAGGTAGCCGGTGGCGCCGGCCCGCACCGCCCGCAGGACGTCGGCGTCGGTGTCGTACGTGGTGAGCACCAGGACGCGGGCCGGGCTGCCCCGCCGGGCCAGCTCCTCGATGGCCGCGACCCCGTCCCCGCCGGGCATCCGCAGGTCCATGAGGACGACGTCGGGGGCCAGGGCCAGGGCCCGGGCCACGGCCGAGGGCCCGTCGGCGGCCTCGCCGACCACGTCCAGGTCGTCCGCGGCGCCGAGGACACCGCGCAGCCCGTCGCGCACCACGGGGTGGTCGTCCACCACCAGCACGCGGATCACGCCCGCGCCCCGCCGGGCAGGCCGGCGCCGCGCGGGACCGGCCCGGGGGCCGTCCCGGGCACCGGTAGCGGCACCCGCACCGACAGCGCCGTCCCGGCACCGGGCGCGGACTCGACGTCGACGGCACCGCCGAGCTCCTGGACGCGCTCGCGCAGGCCGACGAGCCCCAGGCTGGCGGGCGGGACGGCCGAGGGGTCGAACCCGCGGCCGTCGTCGCGCACGTCCAGCGCCACCACGTCGCCCATGGGCGCCAGGCTGACCACCACGCGCCGCGCCGCGGCGTGCCGGGCGACGTTGGCCAGCGCCTCCTGCGCGGCGCGCAGCAGCGCGACCTCCACCGCCGTGGGCAGGTCCCGCGGCTCCCGGTCGACGACCAGCTCCGCGGGGACCCCGGCGTCGCCGGCCCACCGGTCCACCACGGCGCGCAGGGCGGCGACGAGCCCCTCGTGCTCCAGCGGCGCCGGGCGCAGGCCGTGCAGGGAGCGGCGCGCGTCGGCGACCGTGGCGCGGGCCAGCGCCGCGGCCCGCTCCAGCCGTGCGCCCGCGGCCGGTGGCAGGCCCTCGCAGCGCTGCGCGGCCTCGACCTGGGTCAGGACGCCCACCAGGCCCTGGGCGAGGGTGTCGTGGACCTCCCGGGCCAGGCGGACCCGTTCCGCGGCCGCGCCGGCGTCGCGGGCCTGCCGCACGAGCCGCTCCTGCAGGGCCGCGTTCTCGGCGGCGGCCTCCTCCAGGGCGAGGACCGCGCGCCGGCGCCGCTCGCTCTGCTCGTCCGCCCACCGGGTCATGCTGCCCACGGCGCCGACCACCACGGTCTCCACGAGGACGACGGCCGAGACGACGGCCCACCCCGTGCCGTCCTCGGGCAGCCCGGCGGGCAGCAGGTTGACCAGCAGGGCGAAGGCCAGCACGCCCGGGGCGCCGCGCCAGTCCAGGGTGAGCACCGGGGCGGCGACGAAGCCGACGATCGCGGCGAGCACGAACACCGGGTCCAGCAGGACCAGCGCGGCGTCCAGGACCCACAGGCCGGCCAGGTAGCCGGCCACCGGCCAGCCGCGCTCACCGCTGCGGCTGAGCCGGCGCCAGCCCAGGTGGCTCCACGCGGCGGTGAGGAGCACCAGCGGCACGACCAGCTCCCACCGCACCCCCGCGCCCCGCAGCACCACGTGCAGGAGGGCGGAGGCGCCCAGCAGGGTCAGCGGCAGGGCGGCCAGGACGCGCTGCACGCGGGGGTCCCGGACCCCGGCACCCCCGGCCGTCCCACCGGCGACCCCGCTCCCCGACCGACGCGCCACGCCTCCCCCTCACTCCCAGCGGAAGGTTCGCACAGCCACCGCCGACAGCACCGCGGCCGTGGCGGCGGGGGCGATGAGCTGGGAGGCGGCGACGGGGACCCCCGCCCACGCGCGCAGCAACCCGTCGACCAGCGCGCCCAGCGGCGAGTGGCGGGCCACGACCTCCAGCCACCCGGGCAGCACCTCCAGGGGCACCCACGCGCCGGACAGGAACAGCACCGGCACCAGCAGCACCGGCCCGAGCGCGGCACCCGCCCGGGCCGAGGGGGCGAGCGCGGCGACCACCAGCCCGGCCGCGAACAGCGCGAGCGCGCTGAGCGCGGTCACCAGCACCGCCGTGCCGGGCGAGGCGGGTACGGGGAGCCCGACGACCGTCAGCGCCGCGACGGCGAGCGCCGCGGTCGCCGCGACCACCAGCACCAGGTGCACCGCGAGGTGCGCGCCCAGCAGGGCGCCGGGAGCGGCGGGGGTGGTCGACAGCCGGCGCAGGACGCCGCTGTCGCGGTACAGCGCCAGGGTGGCGGGCAGGCTGACCAGGGCGACCAGCCCCAGCAGCAGCGCCACCGCCAGCGCCGGGACGAAGGCCGCCGACTCCCGGTCCGCGGTCGAGAGCGGGTCCGCCAGGTCCAGCAGCAGGCCCAGCCCGAGCAGCAGCCCGAGGGGCAGGAGGACGACGAGGGCGACGCCGGTGGGCTCGCGCAGCACCCCCACCGCCTCGGCCCGGGCCAGGGACCGGAAGGCGCTCACCGGGCCACCCCCGCGGTCCGTGCCGCACCGGTCAGACGCAGGTAGGCGTCCTCGAGGCTCGCCCCGCCGACCTCCAGCTCGGCCGCGGTGCTGCCGCGGGCGGCCAGCTCCGCCAGGACCGCCTGCGCCGCGGTGGCCGTGCCGCGCACCGTCCACCGCTCGCCGTCGCGCTGCACCGACCGCACGGCGGGCAGGGCCTCCAGCACACCCGGCGCCACCGGGGGCAGGGGCCGGAAGGACAGGGCGTGCTCCTCGCCGGCGCGGGCCACGAGCTCGGCGGGAGCACCGGCGGCCAGCACCCGTCCGGCGGCCAGGACGGCGACCCGGTCGCACAGGTGGGCCACCTCGTCGACCTGGTGGGTGACCAGCACCACGGTGACCCCGTCGCGGTTGACGTCGCGCACCAGCTGCCACGTGCGGTGCCGGGCCGCCGGGTCCAGACCGGTGGTCAGCTCGTCGAGGACCACCAGCTCGGGCCTGCCCAGCAGGGCCAGCGCGATGGACAGGCGCTGCTGCCGGCCGCCGGAGAGGTTCCCGGCCGCCGTGCGCTCCTCGCCCGCCAGGCCCACCCGCTCCAGCAGCTCCCGCCACGGCGCCGGGTCGTCGTGGAACGACGAGTGCAGCGAGAGCACCTCCGCCACCCGCAGCCGGGGCTGCACCCGGCTGGCCTGCAGCTGGGCGCCGACCCGCCGCACCAGGGCGCGGCGCTCGCGCACCGGGTCGAGGCCCAGGACGCGGACGGTGCCGCCGTCGGGCCGCCGCAGGCCCAGCAGGCACTCCACCGTCGTCGTCTTGCCCGCCCCGTTGGGTCCCAGGACGCCGAAGAACTCCCCCCGTTCCACGGTGAGGTCCACCCCGTCCACCGCGACCCTCGTCCCGTACTCCTTGCGCAACCCGCGCACCTCGACCACCGGCACCGCGCCCACCTCCGCTCCTCGTCCGGACCGCTGACGGCTCCAGGCTCGGCCCGGGCCGGGGTGCGGCGGATCGACCGGCGAGCGGTGCCGGCCGCCGCGGTGGACGAGGCCGGGGTCGACCGACCGGTGGATGGACTGACTAATCTCTTATCACATCCGATAACCTCCACGGGTGACGACGACTGCTCCGGCGAAGCCCGCCAGCCCTCCGCCGGTGTCCCGTCCCACCGGTGGGGACGCCCTGGACCGGGACACCGCCGCGGTCGTCGAGTCGTTGCGCACCGCTGTGACGACCAGCGGTCTGACGCAGGCCGCCTTCGCCACCGCGCTGGGCACGTCGGGGCCGCGCCTGTCCAGCTACCTGCGCGGCACGGTGTCCCCCTCAGCTCGAACCCTCCTGCGCGCGCACCGGCTGGCCCGCGCCCTGTCCGGCGCCCGCGCCCTGGGGCTGATGTCCGCCCCGGCGACCGCGGCCGCCGTCCGCCGGCACCTGCGCGAGGGCGACGAGCCGTGGGCCTGGCGCGCGCTGCTGCAGGGCCGCGACCACCTGAGACTGCTCCTGCAGCAGGCGTCGGGCGCCGCGGTGCTCGCCGCCGACCCGCTGCTCCCGCGAGCGCTGCCGACACCGGGCACCGACCTGGTCCCGGCCCCACCGTTCCTGCTGGACGCGTGGGAGGCCGCCCCGGCCAGCACGTCGCACCCCGGCTGGGACACGCTCCTGGCGGCTTGCACCGCGCACGAGCACGAGGCGGCCGGCCACGAGGTCCCCGTCTGGGCGGTCCCGCGGCCGCTCCCGGAGCCCTGGCTGCCCCCGCACCCCTTCCTCAGCCCCGACCGCGTCCGGACCCAGACCCCGCCGTGGCTGCAGCGCCTGAACGTCTTCGTCCCCCGCCGCGATCTGACCACCGCGTGACCGCGCGGAACCGCGGCGGGGTACTTGGACCCGCGGACGACCACGAGCTGGACGCCGACTGGATCAGCCGGCTGCTCACCGAGCTCCACCACCGCCTCCGGCAGCGCGGTGTGGCCGCCGTCCTGCAGGAAGCCCACGCCCTGGCAACCGAGCACGGCTTGCCGTCGACCTGGCTCAACTCCTCCGCAGCGGCGTGGACGCCACCGCTGCCGGCGGGGTCGACGACTCCACCGGACGCACCTGGGCTGCGCGTCACGTACGCGGACGACGGGTTCCTCCTGGCGACGAAGCTCGTCGCGCAGCGCGCCAAGGACGTCGACGACGTCGTCGCCCTGGCCCACCGCCTCGGCCTCCGGCACGCCACCGCCGACCAGCTGCGTGACCACGTCCTCCGCTACTCCACGGATCCCGAGCAGCTCCTGTTCGTGCTGGACGGCGTCCGCGACGAGGACGATGTGGCCGGGAGGTCTCCCTCCTCGCGCAGGACGCCGCCCGCGCGCTCTCCCGCGTTCGCCAGGCCCCTCCGCCCGGCGACGCCACCTGACCCCGTCACGGCGCCGCACCGCCGGGGACACGCCCCAGAACACGACGGACCGCCGGACCCCGAGGGGCCCGGCGGTCCGGGGAGTGCGGCGGAGGGTTCCCGCCGGCGGTTCAGCCGCCGAAGCGGGCGGGCAGGGTCGCCTCGTGCGCGGTGCGCAGCTCGGCCACCGGCACCCTGAACAGGCCCTGCACGTCGAGGGCGGGGACCTCGCCGTCACCGTCGTCGGTCACGCCGATCCGCAGGTGCGGCAGGCCGCGGGCGGTGCACATGTCGGTGAACCGCACCTCCTCCTCGCGCGGCACCGCGACGAGGGCGCGGGCCGCGGACTCGGAGAACAGGGCGGTGAACCCGTCGACCCCGTCGCGGTCGCACAGCTCGCCCAGCCACACCCGCGCGCCGACGCCGTAGCGCAGCACCGACTCCACCAGCGCCTGCGCGAGCCCGCCGTCGGACAGGTCGTGCGCGGCGTCGACGAGGCCGTCGCGCGAGCACTGCACGAGCACGTCGGCCAGCAGCGCCTCCGCCTCCAGGTCCAGCGCCGGCGGCAGCCCGCCGAGGTGGCCGTGCTCGGCCCACGCCCACTCCGAGCCGCCGAGCTCGTCGCGGGTCGTGCCGAGCAGGTAGACCGCCTGCCCGGCCTCGCGCCAGCCCGAGGGGGTGCGGCGCGAGACGTCGTCGAGGACGCCGAGCACGCCGATGACGGGCGTGGGCAGCACCGCGGAGTCCAGCCCGGCGTCGCCGGTCTGGTTGTACAGCGACACGTTGCCGCCCGTGACGGGCACGCCGAGGCGCTCGCACGCCTCCGCCAGCCCCTGCACGGCCTCGGCGAACTGCCACATGACGCCCGGGTCCTCCGGGGAGCCGAAGTTCAGGCAGTCCGTCACCGCGAGCGGGCGGGCACCGGCCGCGGCGACGTTGCGGTACGCCTCGGCCAGCGACAGCTGCGCGCCCGTGCGCGGGTCGAGCTTGGTGTAGCGGCCGTTGCCGTCGAGGCTGAGCGCGACGCCGAGGCCGGTCTCCTCGTCCACGCGCACGACGCCCGCGTCGTCGGGCATCGCCAGGGCGGTGCCGCCGAGCACGTAGCGGTCGTACTGGTCGGTCACCCACGCCCGCGAGGACAGGTTCGGGGAGGCGACCATCCGCAGCAGGGTGGCGCGCAGCGCGTCCCCGCCCACCGGCCGCGGCAGCCGCTCGGCGGTGGGGGCGTCGGCCTGCAGCGCGTCCTGGGACGCGGGCCGGGCGTACGGGCGCTCGTAGACGGGGCCCTCGTGGGCCACGGTGCGCGGCGGCACGTCCACGACCGTCTCGCCGTGCCACTGCACGACGAGGTGGTCGCCGTCGGTGACCTCGCCCAGGACGGCGGCCTCCACGTCCCACTTGCGCGTCACCGCGAGGAACGCCTCGACGTTGGCCGGGGTGACGACCGCCATCATGCGCTCCTGCGACTCGCTCATGAGGATCTCCTCCGGCGAGAGCGAGGGGTCGCGCAGCGGCACCCGGTCCAGGTGCACGAGCATCCCGCCGTCACCGGCGGAGGCCAGTTCGCTGGTGGCGCAGGACAGCCCGGCGCCGCCGAGGTCCTGGATGCCCTCCACGAGCCCGGCGTGGAACAACTCCAGGCAGCACTCGATGAGCACCTTCTCCTGGAACGGGTCGCCCACCTGCACCGCGGGGCGCTTGCTGGGGCCGCCCTCCTCGAACGTCTCGCTGGCGAGGACGGACACGCCGCCGATCCCGTCGCCGCCCGTGCGGGCGCCGAACAGGACGACGAGGTTGCCGACGCCGCGGGCGTTCGCCAGGTGCAGGTCCTCGTGCTTGAGGGCGCCCACGCACAGGGCGTTGACGAGGGGGTTGCCCTGGTAGGAGGGGTCGAACACGACCTCGCCGCCGATGTTCGGCAGGCCGATGCAGTTGCCGTACCCGCCGACGCCGGACACGACGCCCGGCACGACGCGGCCGGTGTCGGGGTGGTCCAGCGCGCCGAAGCGCAGCGAGTCCATGACGGCGATCGGGCGCGCGCCCATCGCCATGATGTCGCGGATGATCCCGCCGACGCCCGTCGCGGCGCCCTGGTAGGGCTCGACGTAGGAGGGGTGGTTGTGGCTCTCCACCTTGAAGGTGACGGCCCAGCCCTGGCCGATGTCCACGACGCCGGCGTTCTCGCCGATGCCCACCATCAGCTTCTCGCGCATGGCGTCCGTGGTGCGCTGCCCGAACACGCGCAGGTGGACCTTGGAGCTCTTGTAGGAGCAGTGCTCGCTCCACATCACCGAGTACATGGCCAGTTCCGCGCCCGTGGGGCGCCGGCCGAGGATCTCGCGGATCCGCTCGTACTCGTCGGCCTTCAGGCCCAGCTCGGCCCACGGCTGCTGCTGGTCCGGGGTCGTCGCGGCGCGCGCGACGGTGTCCAGCGCGGAGGTCGTGGGAGTGCCCGTGGAGGTGCTCACGCGCTCACCGCCGCCAAGCCCGCGGTCAGCACCGAGGTGAACAGGCCCAGCCCGTCGGTGGTCGGGCCGAAACCCTCCTCCACGGCGTGCTCGGGGTGCGGCATGAGGCCCACGACGTTCCCGCGCTCGTTGGCGATGCCGGCGATGCCGCGCAGCGAGCCGTTCGGGTTCGCGCCGACGTAGCGGAACACCACGCGGCCCTCCCCCTCGAGCCGGTCCAGCGTGACCTCGTCGGCGACGAAACCGCCCTCGCCGTTCTTCAGCGGGACGACGACCTCCTCGCCCGCGGTGAACGCCGACGTCCACGCGGTCGAGGCGTTCTCCACCCGCAGGCGCTGGTCGGTGCACACGAACTTCTGGTGGTCGTTGCGCACGAGCGCGCCCGGCAGCAGGTGCGACTCGCACAGCACCTGGAACCCGTTGCAGATCCCCAGCACGGGCAGGCCGCGCTCCGCGCCGCGCACGACCTCGGTCATGACCGGCGCGAAGCGGGCGATGGCCCCGCAGCGCAGGTAGTCGCCGTAGGAGAACCCGCCCGGCAGCACGACGGCGTCCACGCCGCGCAGGTCGGCGTCGGCGTGCCACAGGGCGACCGGCTCGGCGCCGGCCAGGCGCACCGCGCGGCGGGCGTCGCCGTCGTCCAGCGACCCCGGGAAGGTGACGACCCCGACCCTCACGCGCCCGCACCCGCCGCGGCGGCGTCGCGCACGGAGACGACGTCCTCGATCACCGGGTTGGACAGGAGGGTCTCGGCGGCCCGGCGGGCCTGCTCGAGGACCTCCTCGGTGACCTCCCCGGTGACCTCGAGCTCGAACCGCTTGCCCTGGCGGACGCCGGTGAAGACGTCGAAGCCGAGGCGGGGCAGCGCCCCGACGACGGCCTTGCCCTGGGGGTCGAGGATCTCGGGTTTCGGCATGACGTCGATGACGACGCGGCCCATGCGCGGCGCTCCTTCGAGGGGTGTGCCCACCGGGGTGGGGCCTGGGAGGTGACCTGCGGTCCAGCGCTCCCAGGCTACCGGGCGCGCCGGCCCCGCCCGTCCGCCCGCTCAAGGCGGCCGCAGCGGCCGCCGATCACCACCGGGAGGGTCGAACCGACGGCCCGCGCCCACCGCGAAGCCCAGCTCGCCCGACCCCGCGAGGTGCCCGTGCCGCCGACCCGACCGGACGGCGCCACGTCTGCCGGCGGGCCCCCCGGCGCGTCCGCGGGCCCGCCGCCCGGGCCGCCGCGCGCCTCCCGCGTCGTCGACGTCGGCGTGCTCGTCCTCGGCCTGCTCACCGGCACGCTCGCCCTGGCCGCGTGGCTGGCCGGCGGGCGCGACGCCGCCCTGTGGCCGCTGCTGGCGGTGTCCCTGCCCCTGGGCTGCCTGCTCTCGCGCTTCCCGCTGTCGGTGACCAGCCGGATGACCGGCGTCCACGTGCCCTTCGCGCCCGTCCTGCTGGCCCACCTGCTGACCCTCGGCGCGCCCGTCACCGCCCTGCTGGCGTGGACGCTGACGGTGCTGCCGGCCTACCTGACCGAGCGGCGCAGCTGGACCAGCCGCGTCTTCAACACCGGCTCCTCGCTGCTGTCGGCCGCGGCCGCCGCCGCGGCGGTCGCGGCGCTGCGGCACGACGGCGCCCCGGACGTCGTCAGCGTCCGGGCGCTGCTCGACGTGCTCGCGGCCTGCGCCGTCTACTACGGCGTCGACTTCGCGCTGTCGGCCGTGTCCGTGGCCGTGGAGGAGCGCCGGCGGGTGCGCGAGGAGCTGCGCAGCCCCGGCACCCTGCTGGGCGGTGGCCTGTTCCTGCTCATGTCGACGCTGGCCTACCTCGCGGCCGCGGTGCAGTCCGCCATGCCCGGCTGGGTCGCCTCGCTGATGCTCGTGCCGGTCCTGGCCCTCGTCGTGGCCGCCTCCAGCTACCGCACCGCCAACCAGCGCCGCCTGCAGCAGCGCGAGCTGTTCCGCGCCGCCGTGGAGGTGCACGGCGCCGCCACCCGCGGGCAGCTGCGCGAGGCCCTGCGCCGGCACGGCTCGGCCGTCGTCTCCTCCGGCCGGCTGGAGGTGCGCGCCGGCCCGCCCGGCACCGCCGAGCAGGGCGTGCCCGTCGTCGGTCTCGGCGAGCCCGGCGAGGCCGGTGGGCCCGGCGGCTGGTGGCTGGTGACCGGCCGCAGCCCCGTGCCCGACTCCGAGCGCTACGACGCCGCCGCCCTGGAGTCGCTGGGCGTCCTCGCCGAGGCCGCCCTGGTGCGGGTGGCGCTGACGCAGGAGGCCGAGCACAACGCCCGCCACGACGGGCTGACGGGCCTGCCGAACCGGCGCAGCTTCACCGAGCACCTCGCCGCGGCCGTCGACGGCGGGCGCGAGGTGTGCGTGCTGTTCGTCGACCTCGACGGGTTCAAGGCCGTCAACGACACGCTGGGCCACGCGGCCGGCGACGAGCTGCTCGCCGAGGCCGGGCGCCGGCTGGACCGCGCGGTCGGCCACCTGGGCACCCCCGCGCGCCTGGGCGGCGACGAGTTCGCCGTCGTGCTGCGGGAGGCGGACCTGGCGAGCGCCGCGCGGATCGCCGACGCCGTGGTGGCGGCGCTGCGGGTGCCGTACCGGCTGGCCGCCGGCACCGCGGTGGTCGGCGCCAGCGTGGGGTGCGCGGCGGGTGGCGAGGCCGACGGCGCCGACGCGCTGCTCTCGCACGCCGACGACGCCATGTACGCGGCCAAGCGCGACGGCGGCAGCCGCTGCGTCCTCGCCCCCGCCCAGCCCGCTCGCTGACCGCCCGCCGACCGCCGCGCGCGGAGCGCTCAGCGCCCGGCGCCGCGCAGGCGGGCCTCCGTGCGCTGCACGGCGGCCCGGACCGCCGGGCCGCGCTCGTCGTGGCAGCGGGCGTTCGGGCTGTCCGGCCCGTGCCGGCGCAGGACGTCGGCCAGCCGCTCGCCCACGGTGACGGTGCGCCCGTCCGCCGACGTCGTCTGGTCCGCCCACGTGAGGGCGTCGGCCAGCGGGCCGGTCGTGGCGCGGGGGTCGTCGAACGCGGCGAGCTCGGCGGCCAGCCCCCGCACCGCGGCGACCGGGCCGGCGACCGAGTGGTGCGCCACGAGCGAGCACACGAGGGGCGGCCACCCGCGCGAGCGCAGGTACCGGGCCCCGTCGACCGGGTGGAAGCCGGTGTCGCGCAGGGCCGGCGCGTAGCCGAGGTCGTGCAGCCACGCCGCGGCCAGCAGCGCGGGTCCGTCGTCGCCGACGACGCCCAGCGCCTCCTCCGCGCGGCGCGCCACCGCCGCCGAGTGCTCCCAGCGCGGGTGCAGCCCGCCCAGCAGCTCGCGGGCCAGCTCACGCGCCGCGCCGGCCAGGTCGGCGGCGGGGTCGGGGTCGCGGTCGGGGTCACGGGCGGGCTCGGGGTCGCGGGCGGGGTCCGGCGGCTCGTGCGGCGTGCGCGGGCGGGGACGGAGGAGCGGCTCTGCTGCACCCATGCGATCACGCTACGAGCCGCTCGGGCGCCCCGGCGATCTCCGCGGGACGAGAGGCTCGCCACACCCGGACGGGCGCGCCGGCCGCCGGTGCGGCACCGTGCGCGCGTGGACCTCACCGCGAAGGCGACCGCCCTGCGCTCGCTGCACACCGATCCCGAGCTGCTCGTCATGGTCAACGTCTGGGACGCCGTCAGCGCGTCCGTCGTGGCCGCCGAACCGGCGACGAGGGCGCTGGCCACGGCCGGGCACTCCATCGCCTCCACCTTCGGCTACGCCGACGGCGAGCAGGTGCCCCTGGACCTGGCCCTGTCGCTCGTCGAGCGCATCGTCGTCGCCGCCGGCGACCTGCCCGTGACCGCCGACCTCGACGGCGGCTTCGGCGACGCCGGCGCGACCGTGCGCCGCGCCATCGGCGTCGGCGTCGTCGGCGCCAACGTCGAGGACCAGCTGCGCCCGCTGGCGGAGTCCGTGGCCGTCGTGGAGGCCGTCGTCGCGGCCGGGGAGGCCGAAGGCGTCCCGTTCGTGCTCAACGCCCGCACCGACGCCTTCGTCCGCGGCGGGGACCGCCCGCGCGACATCGTCGTCGCCGACGCCCTCGAGCGCGGGCGGGCCTACCTGGAGGCCGGCGCCACCACCGTGTTCGTGCCCGGGCCGCTGGACGACGAGACCGTGCAGGAGCTGGTCGCGGGCCTCGGGCGGCAGAAGCTGAGCGTCATCGGGTTCCCGGGGGTGCCGGACCAGGCGCGGCTGGCGGAGCTGGGCGTGGCACGGATCACCTACGGGCCGCTGACGCAGCGCGTGGCGCTGACGGCCCTGCAGGACGCCGCCCGCGCGATCTACGCCGGTGGCGGGGTCCCCGAGGGCACCCGGCCGCTGAACTGACGCGGTCCGGCCGGGCCGGGGCGCCCCCCCCCCGCCGGGGCCGGCGGTTTAGAGCGGCGCGGCCCCCCCGCCGCCCCCGTCAATCTCG
>NZ_JBJLSH010000066.1:0-16390 GCF_050871905.1 Kineococcus haloalkalitolerans | reverse complement strand
GACGGCGGGGGAGGGGGTGGTGGGGCGGGGCGGTCGCTACGGTGCCCGGGTGCGCCTCGCGGTGAGCCTCGGCTACCTGACCGGCGCGGACGTGGCCACGGCGGCCGCGGACGCGCTCGCCCTCGCCCGCGCCGCGGAGGACGCCGGCTACGCGGCCGCCTGGGTCGCCGAGGCGTACGGCTCCGACGCCCCGACCGTCCTGGGCTGGCTGGCCGCGCGGACGTCGCGCATCGACCTCGGCTCGGCGGTCCTGCAGGTGCCCGCGCGCAGCGCCGCGGCCACGGCCATGACCGCCGCCACCCTCGACGGCCTGACCGGCGGCCGCTTCCGCCTGGGGCTGGGCGTCTCCGGCCCGCAGGTGGCCGAGGGCTGGCACGGGCAGCGCTTCGACGCACCGCTGGCCCGCACCCGCGAGTACGTCGAGGTCGTGCGCACGGCCCTGGCCCGCCGGCCCCTCGTCCACGACGGCGAGCACCTGACGCTGCCGCTGCCGGGCGGGCCGGGCAAGCCGCTGCGGCTCATGCTCCCGCCGGTGCGCCCGGACCTGCCCGTCTACCTGGCAGCCGTGGGCCCGCGCAACGTCGCCCTCGCCGGTGAGGTCGCCGACGGGTGGCTGCCGGTGTTCTTCGCCCCGGACGCCGCGGACGAGCAGCTGGAACGGCTGGCCGCCGGCCGCGCCCGCCGCGTCCCGCGCGAGGGGGAGCCGGTCTTCGACGTCGCCCCGACGGTGCCGCTGCTGCTGACGAGCGCGACGGGGTCGGCCCGGCGGGACGCCGAGGCGCCCGTGCGCGCCTACGCCGCCCTGTACCTGGGCGGCATGGGCAGCCGCACCCAGAACTTCTACGCCGCCCTGGCCCGCCGCCTCGGCTTCGGCGCCGACGTGGACCGCGTGCAGGACCTGTACCTGGCCGGGCACGCCCGCGAGGCCGCCGCCGCCGTCCCCGACGGCTTCCTCGACGCGACCTGCCTCGTCGGCACCCCCGCCGCCGTCCGCGCCCGCCTGGACGCCTACGCCGCCGCTGGTGTCACGACGCTGTCGGTGCTGCCGCTGGCGCCCACCCGCGAGGAGCGGGTGGCCGCGCTGCGCGCGATCGCCTGAGCCGCGCTGGACGCGCGCGGGCCCCGCCCGGCGGTGCCGGACGGGGCCCTGGTCCTGCGGTGCTCGTGCGGTGGTGCGCCGGTCTCAGCGCACGAGGCGGAAGATGCCGGGGTAGCGGTAGGCGCGGCCCTGGCTGGCGGCCACGGCCGCCAGGATCGAGAAGACCAGGCCGACGACGTAGGGCGCGCCGGCCAGGAAGATCAGCGGGGCGCCGATCCCCAGCGTGACGATCGTGGCGATCCCGGTGGCGATCCCGAGGACGACCGAGTACACGAACATCGCGATGTTGAGGTTCAGCGCCTCGGCGGAGTGCTCGCGCACGAACCGGCTGCGGTCCTTGAAGACCAGGAAGACGATGAGCGGCCCCAGGAAGGGCAGGCCCACCAGCCACGCCGCCAGCCACGACAGGTGGCCGGCCAGCGCCCAGGTGCGCTCGCTGCCCGGGTCCATCGCCGCCAGGCCGCCGGCGCCGTACGGCTCGGTCCGGCCGGACCACTGCGGGTGCTGCTGCTGGCCGTAGCCCTGGCCGTACTGCTGGCCGTAGCCCTGGCCGTACTGCTGGTCGTAGCCGCCGTGCTGCTGGTCGTAGCCGCCGTGCTGCTGGCCGTAGCCGCCGTGCTGCTGCTCGGACTGGCCCCACTGCTGGCCCGCCGGCTGGTCTCCCGCGGACGGCTTCGTGAAGTCGGGTCGCTGGGACCCGTACGGGTCGCTCACGGTTCCTCCAGGGTCGGTGGGCGCCCCCGCCGCTCGACGGGAGCACCTCGATCCTCGCACCGGCGCGCGCCCCTGTCGCGGTCCCGACGGGCGGTCCATCCCGTCGGCGGACCCGGTCCACCCGGAGGTCGTAGGCGGTGCGCCCCCGCCGTCCACCGCCGGGAGCGGGCGACCCCGGCCGGACCCCGAGCCGCTCCGGCACGGGCCGGGTCTCAGGCGTCGGCGCCGTCGGCGGTCACGAAGTCGACGAGCTCCTCCACGCGCCCGGACAGGGCCGGCTCGAGGTCGGCGATGGTGCGCACGGTGCCGAGGATGCGCTTCCAGCCGTGCGCGACGTCGGCCTGGGTGGCGTGCGGCCAGCCGAGCTCGGCGAGGATCCCGTGCTTCCACGACGTGCCGCGCGGCACGGCGGGCCAGCGCTCCCAGCCGAGGCGCTGCGGGCGCACCGCCTGCCACACGTCGACGAAGGGGTGCCCGACGACGAGGACGTGCGGGCTGCGCGCGACGGCGGCGACGATCCGCGACTCCTTGCTGCCGGCGACGAGGTGGTCGACGAGGACGCCGATCCGCCGGCCCGGCCGGGGCCCGAAGGCGCGCACGGCGGCGTCGAGGTCGTCCACGCCGTCCAGGACCTCCACGACGACGCCCTCCACGCGCAGGTCGTCGCCCCAGACGCGCTCGACGAGCTCGGCGTCGTGGCGGCCCTCGACGAGGATGCGCGAGGCGCGGGCGGTGCGGGCGGCGGCGCCGGCCACGGCCACCGACCCCGAGGCGGTGCGGCCGGGGGCGGCGGGAGCGGCGGGCCCGCGCGGGGCGACGAGGCGCACGGGCTGCCCGTCCACCCAGAAGCCCGGCCCGAGGGGGAAGGTGCGGGTGCGCCCGCGGCGGTCCTCCAGGACGACCACGTGCACGCCGCCGCTCTTCTCGGTACGCACGACGGCGCCCACCCAGCCGGTCTCGACGTCCTCCACGACGAGCCCGCTCACGGCGGTCTCCTCGCGGGAGGCGGGCCGGCGCGGGTGCGGGTCGCGGGCGAGGACGTCGGAGCCGTACCGGTCAGCAGCCACCCGGGCACCCTACGGACGCGGCGCGCCGCGGCCCGGCAGCGGGCGGCGCGTGTCCGGGGCGAGGTCTAGACTTGGCACTCGCCCGTCGCGAGTGCCAGAGCTGCGCGGGCGGCGGGACCGGGACGGGGAGCGGACGGGGGAGGTGCCGATGAGCGACGACCGGCGGCTGGCCGTGCTGCGCGCCATCGTCGAGGACTACGTGTCGACGCACGAGCCCGTCGGCTCCAAGGCGCTGGTCGAGCGCCACCGCCTGGGCGTGTCCCCGGCGACGATCCGCAACGACATGGCGGTGCTGGAGGACGAGGGCTACATCACCCAGCCCCACACCAGCGCCGGGCGCATCCCCACCGACAAGGGCTACCGGCTGTTCGTGGACCGGCTGGCCACCGTCAAGCCGATGTCGACGGCCGAGAAGCGCGCCATCCAGACGTTCCTCGACGGTGCCGTGGACCTCGACGACGTCGTGGACCGCACCGTGCGGCTGCTGGCGCAGATCACCCGGCAGGCCGCCGTCGTGCAGTACCCCTCGCTCTCGCGGGCGGCCGTGCGGCACGTGGAGGTCGTGCCGGTGGGCGGGCGCAGCGCGCTGCTGGTCCTCATCACCGACACCGGCCGCGTCGAGCAGCGCGTGGTGGAGCTGCGCTCGGCCGCCGACCCCGCCGCGCTGGTCACCTCGCTGACGGCCCTGCGCACCCGGCTGAACGCCGCCGTGGCCGGGCACCGCCTGCAGGAGGCCCGCGTCGCCCTCACCGACGTCGTCCAGCAGACCCCGACCGAGGACATGGCCGTGGCCGCCGAGGTCGCGGCGGCCCTGGGCGACTGCCTGACCGCCGGCCTGGCCGAGCGGGTGGTCATCGCCGGCACGTCCAACCTCGCCAAGTCCGGGCCGGACCTGGCCGCCTCCCTGGGAAGCGTCCTGGAGGCGCTGGAGGAGCACGTCGTGCTGCTGCGCCTGGTGCAGGAGATGACCGAGGACGGCGGCGGCGACGGGCTCACCGTGCGGATCGGCTCGGAGAACGTGCACGTCGGGCTCACCGAGACGTCCGTGGTGACCACCGGCTACGGCGGCGAGGGCCGGGCGCTGGCCCGCCTCGGCGTCCTGGGCCCGACGCGGATGGACTACCCCACGACGATGGCCGCCGTCCGCGCGGTGTCACGCTACGTCTCGCGGATCCTCGCCACGTGAACCCCGTGAGCCCGGCCACGCCCGCGACCCGCCCCCACCGACCGACCCGACAGGAGACCTGAGCGCCTCGTGAGCGACTACTACGACGTCCTCGGCGTCAGCAGGGACGCCTCGGCGGAGGACATCAAGCGCGCCTACCGGAAGCTGGCGCGCAAGCTCCACCCCGACGTCACCGACGACCCGGAGGCGGGCGACCGCTTCAAGGAGGTCTCCCAGGCCTACGAGACGCTGTCCAACCCGGAGAAGCGGGCGCTGTACGACCGCGGCGGCGGCCAGCAGCCGGGCGCGGCCGGGTTCGGCGCCGGGTTCGGCTTCAGCGACATCATGGACGCCTTCTTCGGCCAGGGCGCCGGGGCGGGCGGGCGCGGTCCGGCCAGCCGCACGCAGCGCGGGCAGGACGCCCTCATCCGCGTCGACGTGGACCTGGCAGAGGCCGCCTTCGGCGCCGAGCGCTCCATCCAGGTGGACACCGCGGTGCTGTGCCCGACGTGCAAGGGCACCTGCTGCCAGCCGGGCACCAGCCCGCAGACCTGCGACATCTGCCACGGGCAGGGGCAGGTGCAGCGCGTGGTGCGCTCGCTGCTGGGCCAGGTCATGACGACCGCGCCGTGCCCGACGTGCCACGGCTTCGGCACGGTGCTGCCCTCGCCGTGCCAGGAGTGCAACGGGGAGGGCCGCGTGCGCGCGCGCCGGCCGCTGACGATCCGCATCCCGGCGGGCGTGGACACCGGCACCCGCATCCAGCTGGCCGCGCAGGGCGAGGTCGGCACGGCCGGCGGCCCGCCCGGGGACCTGTACGTGGAGGTCCACGAGCGCCCGCACCCGGTGTTCACCCGCTCCGGCGACGACCTGCACTGCACCCTGGAGGTGCCGATGACGGCCGCCGCGCTGGGCGCCTCCATCCCCCTGGAGACCCTGGACGGCACCGAGGCCGTGGAGGTGCGCCCCGGCGCGCAGCCGGGCGAGCAGGTGACGCTGCGCGCGCGCGGCGTGGAGCACCTGCGCTCCACCGGCCGCGGCGACCTGGTGGTCACCCTGGAGGTGCGCACCCCGCGCGACCTGGACGACGAGCAGGAGTCGCTGCTGCGCCGGCTGGCCGAGCTGCGCGGCGAGGTCCGCCCGGCGGGCACGCTGCAGCCGGCCCACCAGGGCGTCTTCTCCAAGCTGCGCGACCGCTTCTCCGGCCGCTGACCGGTCGCTGACCGCGGGCCGCGCTCCCCCCGAGGGAGCGCGGCCCGCGGCCGGTTCAGCGGACCGTGACGGTCTTGGTGTCCGGCAGCGGCGCGGCGCCCTCGCCGCCGGACTCGTCGGGCGCCACGACGGTCACGGTGTAGTCCCCGGCCGGCAGCGCCGCCGTGAAGGAGAAGTCGCCCCAGGTGCCGTTCGCGCCGGCCTGCACGGCGTCGCGCGCCACCTCGGTGCCCGCGGCGTCGGTGACGGTCCACAGCAGGGTGCCCTCGAACGCCGTGCCGGTGCCCTCGACGGTCACCGACCCCGGCGTGGACGTCGACACGCCGGTGATCCACACCGGGGCCTGGACCTCGGCGCGCGGGGCCCGCGAGACCGCCTGGGCGACGACCCGCCCGAAGACGGGCTGCCCGGCGGCCCCGTCCACGCGCAGCTCGACGGGCACGTCCTGCCCGGCGGCCGCCGTCACGGTCCACACCAGCTGCTGCACGGCCAGGTCCGCGTCGCCGGTCTCCACGTCGCCGGAGACCGCGGAGGCCGCGACGTCGACGACCAGGCGCCCGTCGGCGGCGGTGACGCTCGCGCCGGCGTCGGGGCCGAAGGGGCTGGCGTAGTCGGGGTCGGCGGGCGAGCCGCCCAGCAGGGCGCGCAGCGCCAGCGTCGCGTCGTCGGCGCCGCCGGAGACCGGCACCCACTCGCGGAACAGCTTGGGGGAACCCTCCCCGCCCAGCCAGTAGACCGGGACGCTGGCGGCGCCCGAGGGCAGCGCGGAGCCCGCGGACGCCGGGGCGCTGGTGGCGGGCGCCGACGTCGGGGCGGCCGGCTCGCTCGTGGCGGCGGTCGGCTCCGCGGGCGCGGGCGCGGGCTCGGCCGGCTCGGAGGTCGGCGAGGCCGGCTCGCTGCTCGTCGGCGCGGCCGGCTCGGACGTCGCCGACGTGGCGGCCGCGACGGTCGTGACGCTGTCGCCGCCGCGCTGGGTCAGGGCGAGGGCGCTGCCGCCCACGACGACGACGGCGGCCGCCGCGGCCACCGCCGTCCAGGCGCGCGTGCGGCGGCGGGAGGACTGGCTGGCCATGAGGATCTCCTGGAGGCGGTCGGGCGGGTCGACCGCGGCGGCGCGCGCGGCCATGGCCCCGCGCAGCGCGCGGGCGGTCGGGTCGGTGGCCGGGTCCGGCAGGGGGCCGGTCCCGGGGACGTCGGGCTGGTCGGGCTGGTCGGTGCCGCTCACGGGGTCTCCTCGGTCCGCACGGCGGCGCGCAGGGCGGCCAGCCCGCGGTGCGCGTGCGTCTTGACGGCCCCGCGGCTGACGCCCAGGGCCTCGGCGATGTCCTGCTCGGACAGGTCGGCGTGGTAGCGCAGCACGAGGACCTCGCGCTGGCGCGGAGGCAGGGCGTCGAGCGCCGCGAGCACGCGGCGGTGCTCGGCCGCGCGCAGCGCCCGCTCCTCGGGGCCCTCCGGCTCGGGGTCGGGCAGCGGGCGGTGCCGGTCGGCGACCTGCCGGTGCCGCAGCACGTCGCGGGCGCCGTTGACGACCGCCTGGCGCAGGTAGGCCGCGGCCGCGCCCGGATCGTCCAGCCGCCGCCAGCGCCGGTGCAGCGCCACGAAGGCGTCCTGCACGACCTCCTCGGCGGTGGCGCTCTCCCCGAGCAGCAGGACGGCCAGGCCGACCAGGCGGCGCCAGTGGCCCGCGTACAGGTGGGCGACGGCCGTGTCGGCGTCCCAGCCGCGCGGGTCGTCGTCCCCGTCGGGGCCGCCGTGCTCACCAGGCCCGCCGCCCGCCCCGCGGGCGCGCACGAGCACCGGGCGGACCCTGCCGCCGCCGGAGCGCGCACCGCGCTCGGGACGCGCCTCAGCCACGGCCGCACCCCCCGTCCTCCACGTCACACGAGTACGACGAGTGACCAGCGCTCACGGTTGACATCCAACCCGAGCGGGTTCCGCCAGCGGGTGATCACCGCGCCCGGCGCGCCGCCCGGTAGCCTGCGGCCGCATGACCGACCAGGACGGACCCCCGGAGCCCGGCGCGGGCGGTGAGGAGTCCGGCGCGGCCCGCGCCCCCGACGACCTGTTCCTGCGGATCGTGGCGGGGGAGCTGCCCGCCACGATCGTGCACTCCGACGAGCTCGTCGTCGCCTTCCGCGACGTCGCCCCGCAGGCGCCCGTGCACGTCCTCGTCGTCCCGCGCGAGCGCTACGAGACCGTCGCCGAGCTCGCCGCGGCGGCCCCCGCGACGCTGGCGCGCCTCGTCGAGGTCGCCCAGCGCGTCGCCGACGCCGAGTGCGGCGGGCAGTTCCGGCTCGTCTTCAACACCGGCCCCGCGGTGGGCCAGTCGGTCATGCACGTCCACGGGCACGTCCTGGGCGGCCGGGGCTTCACCTGGCCGCCCGGCTGAGCGAAGGGTTGGATGGAGCGCCATGTGCGGCTTGTGCGGTGAGGTCAGGTTCGACGGACGACCGGCGGACGTGTCCGCGGTCCAGCGCATGTCCGCGCCGCTGGCGTCGCGGGGCCCGGACGGGGAGGGGTACTGGGCGCAGGGCCGGGTCGCCTTCGGGCACCGGCGCCTGTCGATCATCGACCTGTCGGTGTGCGGGTCGCAGCCCATGGTGGACATGGAGCTGGGCCTGACGGCCGTCTTCAACGGGTGCGTCTACAACTACAAGGAGCTGCGCGCCGAGCTGCAGGGGCACGGCTACCGCTTCTCCTCGACCTCCGACACCGAGGTCATCCTCAAGGGCTACCACCGCTGGGGCACCGACGTGGTGCACCACCTGGTGGGGATGTTCGCCGTCGTCCTGCACGAGCGGGACAGCGGCCGCGTCGTGCTGTTCCGCGACCGCCTCGGCATCAAGCCGATGTACCTGGCCGAGACGCCGCAGCGGCTGCGGTTCGCCTCCACGCTGCCGGCGCTGCTGGCCGGCGGGGACGTCGACACGACGATCGACCCGGTCGCGCTGCACCACTACCTGTCCTGGCACGCGGTCGTGCCCGCGCCGCTGACGGTCCTGAAGGGCGTGCGCAAGCTGCCGCCGGCGACGGTCCGGGTCGTCGAGCCCGACGGGACCAGCCGCGAGCACCGCTACTGGGCGCCGGACCACGTGCGCCGCGAGGAGTTCGCCGGCTTCTCCGAGCGCGACTGGGAGGACGCCGTCCTGGAGGCGCTGCGCACCGCGGTGCGCCGGCGCCTGGTCGCCGACGTGCCCGTCGGGGTGCTGCTGTCCGGCGGCCTGGACTCCAGCCTCATCACCGGCCTGCTCGCCGAGGAGGGGCAGAGCGACCTGGCCACCTACTCCATCGGGTTCGAGGCCGTCGGCGGGCGCGAGGGCGACGAGTTCGCGTACTCCGACGTCATCGCGCAGCGGTACGCGACGAACCACCACCGCATCCGCGTCACCGGCGACGAGCTGGTCGGGGCGCTCGGGCACGCCGTGGGCGCGATGAGCGAGCCGATGGTCAGCCACGACGTCGTCGCCTTCGACCTGCTGTCCCAGCAGGTGTCGCAGACCATCCGCGTCGTGCAGTCCGGGCAGGGCGCCGACGAGGTGTTCGGCGGCTACCACTGGTACCCGCCGCTGGCGGGCGTGCCCGTCGAGCGGGGCGTCGAGGCATACGCGCGGGCGTTCTTCGACCGCGACCACGCCCAGATGGGCCAGGTGCTGCGGCCGGAGTGGATGACCGACCGCGACGTGTCGCTGGAGTTCGTGCGCGAGCACTTCGCGCGCCCGGGCGCCGAGACCGCGCTGGACGCGGCGCTGCGCCTGGACACCGAGGTCATGCTCGTCGACGACCCGGTCAAGCGGGTGGACAACACGACGATGGCGTGGGGCCTGGAGGCCCGCGTGCCGTTTCTGGACCACGACCTCGTCGAGCTGGCCGCGGCCGTGCCGCCGGAGATGCACCTGGCCGAGGGCGGCAAGGGCGTCCTCAAGCGGGTCGGCTACCGGGTCATCCCGCGCGAGGTCATCGACCGGCCCAAGGGCTACTTCCCCGTGCCGGCCATCACCCACCTGGAGGGCAAGGTCCTCGGCCTGGTCAAGGACGCCCTGTCCAGCGAGGCCGCCCGCCGGCGCGGGCTGTTCCGCCCCGAGTACGTGAGCCACCTGCTGGACGCGCCCAACGAGGAGCTGACCCCGCTGCGCGGCAACAAGCTGTGGCAGCTGGGGCTGCTGGAGCTGTGGCTGCAGCAGCACGGGGTGGACTGAGCGGCCGGGACGGGAGAGCACCGACGTGAGCACCGTGAGGGGACGCCGCCGCACCACCGTCGCGGGCCTGCGCCACCGCGGGCTGGAGGTCCCGGCGATCTCCAGCCGCAGCTGGCAGCGCCCGCCCCGGCACCTGGTGCGGGACATGGCCGAGGACGTCGTCCTCGACATGGGCTGGGGCCGGCTGGTGTTCGGGCAGACGTTCACCGACCAGCGGGCCATCGTCGACGCCCTGCGGGCGGAGGAGACCGGCGAGCGCGACATCGCCATGTACGTGCGCGACCCGCAGGTGCTCGTCGGCCTGGCCCCGCACGAGCTGTTCGTCGACCCCTCGTACACGTACCGGCTGCCCCTGCAGCGCTACCGCCCGCCGCGCGACCGCAACCCCGACGTGTTCGTGCGCATGGTCCGCGACCGCGCCGAGCTGGACGAGGTGAACCGGCTGTACGCGGCCAACGGCATGGTCCGCTCCGACCCGGACGTCATGTGGGCCAACCACCGCACCCGCACGTTCACCTACCTCGTCGCCGAGGACACCCGCACCCGCGCCATCGTGGGCACCGTCACCGGCGTGGACCACGTCCTGGCCTTCGGCGACCCCGACGAGGGCTGCTCGCTGTGGTGCCTGGCCGCCGACCCGCAGGCCGCCCCGCGCGGGGTGGGCGAGGCCCTGGTGCGCGTCCTCGTCGAGCGGTACGTGGCCCGCGGCCGCGCGATGCTGGACCTGTCCGTGCTGCACGACAACACCGGCGCCATCGCGCTCTACCGCCGGCTGGGCTTCCACCCCGCGCCGCCGGTGGTCGTCAAGCGCAAGAACCCCATCAACCGGCCGCTGTTCTCCCCGCAGCCGGACGGCCTGGCGCAGCTGAACGCCTACGCGCGCATCATCGCCGACGAGGCCCTGCGCCGCGGGGTGCGGGTGCAGGTGACCGACGCGCCCAGCGGGGAGATGCGCCTGACGTTCGGCGGGCGCTCGCTGCTGACCCGCGAGTCGCTGTCGGAGCTGACCAGCGCGGTCGCGATGAGCCGCTGCGACGACAAGCGCGTCACCCGCCGCCTGCTGGAGCGCACCGGGGTGCGGGTGCCGCGCGCGGTCGAGCTGGGCGAGGACCCGCTGTCCGACCCCGACGGGCTGGCGGCCGCCCAGCGGCTGCTGGACGAGACCGGTCCCGTGGTCGTCAAGCCCGCCCGCGGCGAGCAGGGCAAGGGCATCACCGTGGGCGTCGCCGACGCCGAGGCGCTGCGCCGCGCGGTCGCCGAGGCGGCCCGGTACTGCCCCGACGTCCTCGTCGAGGAGCTGGTGGCCGGGCAGGACCTGCGCGTCGTCGTCATCGACCACGAGGTCGTCGCCGCCGCCGTGCGCCGGCCCGCCGCCGTCATCGGCACGGGCACCGACACCGTCGAGGCGCTGGTGCGCAAGCAGAGCCGCCGGCGCGAGGCCGCCACGCACGGGGAGTCCCGCATCCCGCTGGACGCCACCACCGAGGCCGTCGTGCGCGAGGCGGGGTGGGCGATGGACGACGTCCTGCCGCGCGGGCGGCGCCTGGAGGTGCGCCGCACGGCGAACCTGCACACCGGCGGCACCATCGACGACGTCACCGACGACCTGCACCCCGACCTCGTGGACGCGGCCGTGGCCGCCAGCCGCGCCATCGGCATCCCGGTGACGGGCCTGGACTTCCTCGTGCCGGACGTCTCGGGCCCCGAGCACGTCGTCATCGAGGCCAACGAGCGCCCGGGGCTGGCCAACCACCAGCCGCGGCCCACCGCGCAGCGCTTCCTGGACCTGCTCTTCCCGGAGACGCGCACGGGCTCGTGAACCCGGTGCGGGCCGGGCGCGGGTCCGGCGCGGCCCGTGGCGCGCCCCGGGTGGTCCGCGCCCGGCGGCGGCGGGCAGTATCGGGCGCGATGAGCACCGCCGACCGCCACCTGCCGCGCAGCGCCGAGCCCAGCACCCGCCCCGGCGCGGTGCCCGCCGCCGGGCAGCGACGGCCCACCGTCTCCGCCGCCGCCGGGGCGCCCAGCGGCACGCGCGACGTCGAGATCGACCGCGAGTACCTGACGACGACGCTCATGGAGATGCTGCGCATCCCCAGCCCGTCGGGGCGCACCGACGCCGTCATGCAGGCCGTGGGCGACCACATCGACGCCCTGGGCCTGTCCTTCGACCTGACCCGCCGCGGGATCCTGCGCGCCACGCTGCCCGGGGAGACGAGCACCGTGCGCCGCGCCGTCATCGTCCACGCCGACACCATCGGCCTGATGGTCAAGCGCGTGAAGGAGGACGGCCGCCTGGAGGTCGTGCCCGTGGGCAGCCACAGCGCCCGCTTCTCCGAGGGCGCCCACGTGACGATCTTCACCGACGACTTCGAGCACGTGTACACGGGCACGGTGCTGCCGCTGAAGAGCTCCGGGCACACCTTCGGCGACGAGATCGACACCCAGGGCGTGGGCTGGGAGTTCGTCGAGGTGCGCATCGACGAACCCGTCGAGTCCGCCCAGCACGTGCACGCCCTCGGCGTCCAGGTCGGTGACTTCGTCGCCCTGGACGCGGCGCCGCAGATCACCCGCGGCGGGTACGTGAAGTCGCGCCACCTGGACGACAAGGCCGGCCTGGCGGCGTGCCTGGCGGCGCTGAAGGCGCTGCGCGACGCCGGCGCGCCGCTGGCGGTGAGCGCGCAGTTCCTCGTGACGATCGGCGAGGAGGTGGGTTTCGGCGCCACCCACGGCCTGGCCCCGGACGTGGCCGAGCTGGTGGCCGTGGACAACGCCGTGGTCGCCGAGGGGCAGAGCTCGCGCGAGGAGCTGGTCAGCGTCGGCATGCTCGACATGACCGGTCCGTTCGACTACCACCTCTCGCGCCGGCTGCACTCGCTGGCCCGCGAGCACGGCATCCCCGCCGTGCGCGACGTCTACAAGCACTACCGTTCCGACGCCGCGCCCGCGCTGGAGGCGGGCATCGAGGCGCGCGCGGCCCTGCTGGGGTTCGGCCTGGAGTCCAGCCACGGCCACGAGCGCACCCACGTGGACGGGCTGGTGGCGCTGGCGCGGCTGCTCGCGGTGTACCTGCAGAGCGGGCTGACGTTCGACGACTGGGACCGCGCGGACTTCGGCGACCTGGCCGACTTCCCCAGCGTCAGCGTGCAGCCGGCGCAGAAGGAGCCGCTGGACCGCACCGTGGTGCCCGACCGCTCCGAGGCCTGAACCGGGCGGTGCTCAGGCCGGCGCGCGCTCGCGGGCGCCGCGCCGGCCGAACACCGCGATGCCGATCGTCACCGACGCGAACAGCAGCAGCGTCATCGCCAGCAGCAGCGGCCAGGAGCCGAACTGCGCCAGCAGGGGGATCGAGGCGGCGGTCACCAGGCCGCCGCCGAAGAACGGCTCGAACACCAGCTGCTTGTAGCCGAACGCCTCCATCGCCGGGGTGCGGCCGTCGGGGTCGGCGACCCGGATGAGGATGAGGCCGGTGGCGGTGACGCCGAGGGACTGGCCCAGGTCGCCGATGCCGCGCTCGAACCAGTACCGCGGGAAGATCCGCTTGGCCAGGACGAGGAACACCGCCACGTTCCAGGCGACACCGGCGACGGCCAGGACCGCGAAGGTGCCGAAGTTCGCCGCGATGGTCCGCAGGGACAGCGTCCCGAGGGCGCTGATGATGAGCAGGTCCAGCGCGAGGCCCTGGATGCGCAGCATCATCCGCCGGTCGACGATGCCGGTGCTGTCGCGGCGGTCCACGACCACCTGCACGGCGATCCCGCCGATCATCGCCAGCGGGAACAGCGGCACGTACTCCAGCAGCTGGATGGTGTCCGCCCACAGCGCCCGCTCCAGCGCCTGCAGGCCGGCGAGGACCACCGCGCCCAGCAGCACCGCGACCGCGACGACCGCGAAGTGGATGGCGAGCGGCTCCACGGAGTTGGCGCGGACCGTCATCATCGCCGCGGGCGGCTGCTGCTCGCGCTCGTACAGCCCGCGCTGCTCGGCCAGCGACGTCTTCGCCTGGTCCTCCAGCACCTCGGCGCGGCCCGTGCGCACCGCCCAGTTGATGAGCCCGATGCCGATGACGACCCCGGAGACGACACCGACGGTGGCCAGCCCGAGGGCGAGGTCCTGCCCCTCGGGGAACCCCAGGTCGGTGAAGGTGGTGCCCAGCCCGGCGGCCGTGCCGTGCCCGCCCTCGAAACCGACCTCGATGAGCGCGCCGACCAGCGGGTTCGCCCCGAACACCGGCACCAGCAGCACCAGCGCCAGGACGATGCCCACGACGTACTGCCCGGCGCCCATGGCCACGCCGAAGCAGATCTGCGGGCCGGCCAGGCCCAGCGCCGTGCGCGGGGAGGGCAGGCGCTCACCGAGGAACAGCGTGGCGAACACCACCGAGATGAGCAGTCCCGGCAGCTCGCTCCACACGTCCAGGACGGTCTGCGGCCACAGGCCCCCGGCCAGCGGGGCGTCCTCGCCGGCCGTCGCCGTGACGAGCGCGCCCAGCACGCCCGGGCCGACGAGCAGGGCGAGGAACCCGGCGATGATGGAGCTGGGCAGGAACAGCTTCTGCGCCCACAGCGCCCGGATGCGGACGAGCTTGGCGGCCAGGAGCAGCACGCCCAGCAGGAGCAGGGCGAGGCCGATGTCGTCGGCGGTCACGAGCGCCTCCGCGGGTCGGGCACGGCGCCCGCTGCGGACGCGGCGGGTGGGCGGTCACTCTCCCGGTGCGCGGGCCGCGGGGCAACCCTGCGCGCTCAGCTGGTCACGGGCTCCAGGTCCCCGGCGCGCGCCTCCCGCGCGTCCTCCTCGGCCCAGCCGCGCAGGCGCGCGGTCCAGCCCGGCGCGCGGCGCACCGGTGCGCCGTCGACGGCGACGACCTCGACCGCGCCGCGGACGCTGGAGACCAGCCACGCCCCGTCGGCGGCCGTCAGCTCAGCGAGGGTGAGGGGGCCCTCGGCGGTCGCCACGCCCTCGCGCGCGGCCCCGGCGAACACGGCCCGCTGGGTGGTGCCGGCCAGGATGCCGCTGGCGCCCGCCGCCGGGGTGCGCAGCGTCCCCGCGTCCAGCACCACGACGGTGGCCGTGGGCGCCTCCAGGACCTCGCCGGCGGGCGTGATGAGCACGGCGTCGTCCGCGCCGCGGCGGGCCGCCTCGCGCAGCGCCGCGGTGTGGACGGCGTAGGACAGCGTCTTGACCCCGCCCAGCAGCCACGGCGCGGCGGCGTGGGCGTCCAGGGCCGTGCCGCGGTCCAGCGCCACGACCCGCACGCCGCGCTCGCGGGCGGTCAGCACGTCGGCGCCCACCGGGCGCAGCGTCAGCAGCGCGGTGGGGCCCGCCGCGGGCGTGCCGCGCGTCAGGGTCAGCCGCAGCGCCGCCTCGGCGCCCGCCGGCACCCCCGCCGCGGCGGCCCGGGCCGCCTCCCGCCAGGCGCCCCCGTCCGGCGCGGGAAGGTCCAGCGCGGCCGCGGAGCGGGCCAGGCGCTCCAGGTGCGCGCCCAGCCCCAGCGCGCGCGGCGGGTCCCCGCCCAGCACGCGCAGCGTCTCGAAGCAGCCGTCGCCGCGGGTCAGGCCGGCGTCGTCGGCGCCGACCACGGCCGCGCCGGGGTCGACCTCGTGGACGCGGCCGTCGCGCAGCAGGAGGGTGCGGGGGGCGGGTGCGGGATCGCTCACGGCGGCCAGTGTGCCGCCGCGCCCGCGCGCCGGGCCGGTCCCGGCGATCGGCGCGCGCCGGTGTCGCCACCGGTCGTTAAGCTCGGAGGCGCAAGCAGCGCCGGCGGGTGGGCCGCCGGCAGGACCCGTGCACGGAGGCGAACGGCCCGTCAGGGCGCCCATGGCCAGCACCGACCCCACGACCAGCCGCTCGACCGCCGGGCAGGAGCCCGCGGCCGCCGTCGAGCCCGCCGCCACCGCCCGGCACACCGTCGTCGTCCCGCCCGAGGTCAGCATGGTCTCGCTGCTCGGCGCGCGCGACGAGCTGCTGCGCGTGCTGGAGCGGGCCTTCCCCCGCACGGACGTCCTCGTGCGGGGCAACGAGATCACCCTGACCGGCAGCGCCGGCGAGGTCGCCCTCGTCGAGCGCCTCGTCGACCAGATGACGGCCGTCCTGGCGGCCGGGCAGCCGCTGTCCCCGGACGCCGTGGAGCGCTCGGTGGCGATGCTGCGCGCGCAGGCAGCCGGCACGGGCCAGGACCGCCCGGCCGACGTGCTGACGCTGAACATCCTGTCCAGCCGCGGGCGCACCATCCGGCCCAAGACGGTCAACCAGAAGCGCTACGTCGACGCCATCGACGAGCACACGATCGTCTTCGGCATCGGCCCCGCCGGCACGGGCAAGACGTACCTGGCGATGGCCAAGGCCGTGCAGGCGCTGCAGGCCAAGCAGGTCAACCGCATCGTCCTGACGCGGCCCGCGGTGGAGGCGGGGGAGCGGCTGGGCTTCCTGCCCGGCACCCTCACCGACAAGATCGACCCGTACCTGCGGCCGCTGTACGACGCGCTGCACGACATGCTCGACCCGGACTCGATCCCGCGGCTGATGGCCGCCGGCACGATCGAGGTGGCGCCGCTGGCGTACATGCGCGGGCGCACCCTCAACGACGCCTTCATCATCCTCGACGAGGCGCAGAACACCTCGCCCGAGCAGATGAAGATGTTCCTGACCCGCCTCGGGTTCGGCTCCAAGATCGTCGTCACGGGCGACGTCACCCAGGTCGACCTGCCCACCGGCACCGAGTCGGGCCTGCGGGTGGTCCAGGACATCCTCGAGGGCGTGGAGGACGTGCACTTCTCGCGGCTGACCTCCACCGACGTCGTCCGCCACCGCCTGGTCTCCGACATCGTCGACGCCTACGGGCGCTGGGAGGAGTCGGGGGGGGGGGGGGGGGGCGGGGGGGGGGGGGGGGGGCGGGGGGGGGGGGGGGCGGCGTCGGCGTGTGCTCCTTACCCCAACAAGG